>JBMONJ010000001.1:0-3036 GCA_049324655.1 Candidatus Omnitrophota bacterium
ACGGATAGCCGGATTCCTATTGAGCGGGGTGAATCTCTGCAAGAACTGTTTGATGGACAGACTGCAGGAGTAAAGGGCAGGGCACTCAAGATCCATGTTCTTTGTTATGGAGTCAATGGTATGATAGCGGGCAAGAAGACCTACGGCAGATATGCCGAGCCGCTAAAGGATTCAAGTAAATTATCAGAGGCGGTAGGCAGGATAACTATGGAAACCTTAAGGCAACGCGCTTCTTCTCCGCTTAAGCCATATAGTTATATTAACAAGCAAGTTCCGAAGTTAGTTGAAAATGCCGGCGGCTGGTGGGAAGAGGGCGAAGAATTAGAGGAGGTAGAGTTTCTGGTAATCGGCGACCGGGAGATCCGCTGCGGCATCCCCGGGCCCCGGACTCCCATTTTTGAAGAACTCGCGGATGACTTAATCAGGGTAACCTTTCTATCTCCTGAATATCCGGATATGGCCAAACCAGAAGAGATAGTTTTGGATTTACGATTTATGCAGCAGATGCAGGATATGATTACAGTATTAACTAATGATGATTTGTCAGCGACTAATCTGGCGTTGGTGGGTTCGGCAGGCGCGGGAAAAGATACTTTGGTTTTGGCGCTCGTCGCTTTGGCGAAACTGGAATTGAGGCGCATAGATGTCTTTCCTGAGGCAAGCGACGACGAGCTGCTTAAGCGAAGAATAATTGACGGCACCCTTTCTACCGTTGACCTCAAATCGGAGTTGTTGGAAGCGGCCCAGCTGGGGCAGATTTGCGTAATAAACGAATTACTGAAGGTTAAAGACGAGAATGTTTTCGTTTGTCTGTATTCAATTTTGCAGGAGAGGGAATTCGAGAATCTCCACGCGCATCCTTTCTTTAGGTGTTTATTCTTAACTAACCAGCCGCCGGAGTTTGAGGAGGGTGGTCAAGGCGGCACCTACGGAACAGTTAATGCCAAGGCAGACTTTTGGTCAAGGGTAACGTTATTGAATATCGAGATGCCTCCGGCAGAGCAATTAGCCCAGCGCCTGCAAAGAGTAGCTCCTGACCTTCAGACAAAGTTGCAGGGTTTCGAATACGCCGGGAATATCTTTCTGTCTTTGGTTAACTTGGCCACGGATTTGCAGGAGAAGTTCAGACAGGGAAAATTGAAATATGAATTTGGTTTCCGCGGCTTAAAGCGGATAGTGGCGCATTTGTCGGTGTGGCCCGAGGATATTGCTTATTTCTTGGATGTGTTTCTTAAGAACTACAATGTAAATTACCACAACCCGGAGCAGCTCGACGCGGAGAAGATGGTGATTAAAAGCCAGCTTGGTTTTGAACCGCTATCCGTGCTTGACGACCCGGATTTTGATGTAACTGACGAGGATATAGAAAATATTATAGCGAGGTTTAAAATAAAAGGAAGACCGGCTCTGTTGCGCAAGCGAGCCGATAAATTGATTAGCATTCGCAGATTTAGAATTTATCTGCTTTGGTTGTTGAAGAGCATTATTTTGGGCGAAAATATATTTATTTTTGGCCCGACTAAGGCGCGTAAGTCTCTCATTACTAAGCATCTTATCATTAATCGTCTTGGTTTTGAACCGGAAATCCAGCGGGTAACTTCTCAGACCGATGCCTATTCAGTAACGCAGGAAACCGCATTGGACAAATTAAAATCCGCTTCCCAAGATATGCCGTTGGTAGTCAGCGTGAAAAGAAGCGCGCAAGCAGATAAGGACGAACTTTGTTTTATGTTTCTTGATGAGGTAGACAAGGCGCGCAATATTAACTATCTGTCGGTATTAAACCCCTTGCTTGGTTCGGGATATCTTATCCTCTGGGATAGGAAGACAATTATCGCCGGCAAGGGCTGGCGTTTTATTGCCGCGGGCAATTATCCCTCCACTACGCATACCGAATACGGAGGCAGCGCAGTTCCCGGAGATTTCTTTGACCGCGTGGTTATATTTGAATTTAAACATCTGTCTGTCGAAGAGGAAAATGAGTGGCTGTTTAAGGCATACCCCAAAATAGAGAAGGTAATGCAGGATTTGGGCGTGGCTGATCTCTCAGAACGGTTGGTGAGAGCCATTGCTATTTTTAGAGAAGGGAATCAGACGAGAGGCATTCCATCTTTGGCTCCGGCTACGACCTTGGAGAGAACGGTGCGAGATCTAATAAGGTTGCCTCAGGACGCGGATGAAATTATAGGTATTTTTCTTAGGCATTATGCTGGATTGACCACCGCGGACAAAAAAGAGGTACTTAAGGTTTTGCTCAGCAATGACAAAAATAACCCCATCGCCCTTGACCGGATTTTCCTACCGGCCGCAATGGAGCTTAAGGTCCTGAAAAAGGAATGTCCGTTTGCCGACGGGCAATTCATCCAAAATCTAATTGCTCTGGCCGCCGAGTGGCGCCAAGCCTACCTTGGCGGCGAACTTTCCGTAAGGGTTACGCATAAAACTCTGGCTGAATTTTTAAGGCGTTGTGAAACCGGCAGGGAAGATGGAGTTGCCCTGCCTGAGATTGTTGACCGGATGTTCCCCGGTTTGAAGCCCAAAGAGCAGGAGATTCTTAAGAAGAACTTGGGAAAATTATTAATCCTTAAGGTTGCCTCAGGGGATGCGAAAGTAGATAGGGCAGTGGCGCATTTCTTAGCCGCTAAAGAGCAATTTATACAGGAAGGCACACTTGCGGCGCTGCGTAGTTACCTTAAGACATACGTTGAGCAAAGAGCGCAGTTTGGCAATCTAAGAGAAGTAGTGCAGGGCTTGATGATATTGGATTATCATCCTAAAGTGAAGAAATATTTGTCAGATATATTGAGTTGCGTCTCCTCTCCCCTCCTCAAACCCCTCCCCGACTCAACCGCATCTGAGCTGGTCTATCCAAGAAAGGTTTTTTCTGCTGCTGAGCAGAAGATTTTTCTTAAGGCCTTAGAGTGGCTTAAGCAAGTTCTCCCCGGTATATTGCCCAAGGAGACCATCTTTGCCTCTTGGGCAGATGAGGAGGATATAGCCGGCTTAAGCCGTTTGCAGGTTTTGGAGGATACTGGT
>JBMONJ010000002.1:0-3022 GCA_049324655.1 Candidatus Omnitrophota bacterium
GACGCGGAGCTAAGTTGCGGGAGAGCGCCGGCCGCCGGAAACACTCCGTTAGTTCTGGTATGGCTGATAATCCATTGTTGAATCTCGGTAATGAACAAAATACCCAAGGCAGTCAAAAGGTTATGATTGAGGGCGGCCTCGACCGGTCCCGTCAATACCTGTTCTCTACCAGCCACGGTAGGCGAAGAAACAGTCGGGACCATCCGGCCGAGGCCGCCCAGCAAGTAAATTATTAGTTCAACTGGTTTTGATTTCCCCGCCGGCGAGGAGCTTTGATGCTCCGGTCGGGACAAGGCGCTGTCAAATTCGGCCAGTTGCTTAAGGAACCTTACCCAAGAGTACGCCGGCGCTTCGGGAACGGTGAATAAGAATTCTACCAGCATTTTAATGACCTCATCTTCGCCCACATATTTTTTCCCCATTACCAACGCATTGGCAGATAAATGTGTAACGGCGGCTTTAACCTGCTCGGGAGAATCGCATAGAGCTGCGCGCACGCCGGGATGGCGGTTGGCCACCATAGACATCCCTCTTCCGGTAGTGCAAATAAATATCCCTCGGAGTCCTTTTGTGCTCGAGACCAGCTGCGCTGCGGGATGTCCGAAATCAGGATAATCGCAGGATTCCCTGGAGGAAGTGCCGCAGTCAATGACCGCATATCCCCAGCGATTCACGATCTCTTTTATTGCCTCCTTTAACGCAAGACCGCCGTGGTCGCAGCAGAGGACGATGGTTTTGGAGGGGTTTGGGGCCGCCGGTTGGAGTTTTTCAAACGCTGCTCCGGCGGCCCACTCCATCTTTCCCACTCTGCGGCTGTGCCTTCCTCCTTCAAATCGCGCCTCCTGCCATTCCTGGATAATAGACCCTGATTCCATACTGTTCTGGTTCACAATCAAGACATTCGCATCATTATGCTGGACGGTCAGGCGCGCTTGCTCCGGCTGGCTGCAGAAGGCAGCGCGTGTCCCCGGATAACGATTTAAGGCGAGCGCCAACCCGATGGCAATCAGACTGGAACCGGCGTATATGATTTCCCGTCCGCCGGTATCCGCAACTCTGGCGGCTACATCCTTGGCCACGGCAAAATAATCCGCCCTGCAGTTGACAACAGTAATCTCTTTCCTCGGCTTTCCGGGGATATCAAAAACCGCAAAGCCAGGTCTAATATCCAGCGAATTCCCAATGGATAATGCTGGCGCAGGCGCGGGCATGCCGAAGGGAGATTCACCCTTTAGCGCCGCCGGCGAGGAGGCCTCTTGAGCTAAAGCGAATGGGTCGATAGTCGATAGTCTATAGTCTCTGGGCCATTGACTATTGACCATCGACGCGTAACCCTTATCTGAAGCGGCGGGTCGCAAGACCTCGACTCGGCGTTTAGCCGAGGCGGGCGAGGAACAGTTTATAACAAGATGGCTCAACCAAGTCTGAAGGGCGGACTGGTTATATTTCCCATCTTTGTTCATTAAAGCGGCAATAAATGCATCGGTGAGTTCTTCTACTTTGCTTTCACAGAAGATAGTAAACCGCACCTTATCACCAACTCGTAGGTGTGGATGGCGACGGGCAGAAATCACAAAACCACGCTTGTCTTTCTTGAATGTATATTGGGGTAATAATAAGGAGAAAATATTACTTTTCCACAAAATAAAACTAATCTCCATCGCTGAAATTTTCTTAAGACTTTCCGTAATCGCCTTTATGTCGACAAGCCAATTAGGATTGCCGATGTAGCACATAACCTTTCTTCCTCTTTCGCCATTGGGCTTATTGATAAGAAACGCCGGCGAGGAGGAGGCAATGAAAATCTCACTGACATCTCTTGTATATCGGTTTATACTTAAACTCGAGGTGCGGCCTTGAGAATAAACCAGATAAGCTGGGACAACGAAACCATCGCGCATATCGCAACGCACGGTGTTGACGCCCAAGAGGTCGAGGCCGTTTGTTTCGAATCGCTTCCCCTGGTTCTGAAAGCCAAGCGCCGCCGCTATGCCGCCTTGGGGCAGACCGGAAGTGGCAGATATCTTACGATTATCTTCGAATACCTCACTGCCCGGGCAATGTCCGAATCCGAAAGGCAACTTTACAAAAGGAGATGAATTGCGATGATCAAACGGATCCCCAAATTTAAGTCCCTCGAGGAAGAACGCAGGTTCTGGGGCACCCACAGCATCACTGAATATATCAGCGAGTTTAAACCGGTCGAGGCGGAATTCGCCAGACCCAAGAAGAAGCTTATCTCCTTGCGCCTGGATGCACCGCAGATTGAATGCTTGAGGGAAATTGCCTCCCGTAAAGGACTCGGTTATCTGTCTCTCATACGTTTCTGGATCAGTTAACGCCTGAATCAAGAGCACAAACTTTCCCACTCCCCGCATAGCCAAAATTGATGGCCGGCTAACCGCCGGCGAGGAAGCCCCTGAAGCTGATGGCCGATAGCTCATAGCTCCTGAATTAAGGTATGTGTCCCCGGAATCCCGAACCAGCCTTAACCATAATTCCTTTGCTGCTTTAAAAAATCTTTTGGCTCCTTTCAAGGCATAAAGCATTAAGTTTGCAGTAATGCGCCGGTAAGTCTTTTTGGGTTCATTTAATTTGTCAGCCTCAGCGAAAATCCTGTTTATACTCTTTATTTGCGCCGCTTCCGAAGGAGCCCAAGTAAAAATATCTTCTCCATATATTACTACGGCTTTACGATAAACAAACCGCGCATACCACAATTCATCTTTACGGATATTATCTTCTCCTATCAAAAATACTTCGCATTGCGCTGATTCGCCATTCGCAAAGTCAATCTTAATATCTTCGAGAAGACGCTTATTCTCTTGGCTTCCCGCAATCAATATGGTGATATCGATATCATCAAAAATAGGATACTTGGTATAGCTGCCGGTTAAGAATATATTGATTACCCAACGGCCTTTTGACTTTGCCAAATTTGACAAATACTCTACCGCCGGATCTCCGGATATGCTTGCCTGCTTAAAGTTTGCTACCCTTTCGGACATAAATTGGCTCTTTC
>JBMONJ010000003.1:0-2988 GCA_049324655.1 Candidatus Omnitrophota bacterium
GGGCGGCAATTGCCGCGGCAATTTTTATCACGGCGGCGGCAATTGCCGCCCCTAAGGCCTTTGTCGAACCAGAGACCATTAACCTCGGCATACTCAAAGAAGGCAAGGTCTTTGATTTTTCTTTTGCCCTCTTTAATCAAGGCAACGCGGACTTAACCATAAACAGCGTCTATGCCCCCTGCGGCTGCGTGAAAATCGTCGCCCCCAAAGCCAAGTTGACCCTTGCCCCCGGGCAAAAGACCGATATCCGATACACCTTTGACTCTACCGGTCTCGGCGGAGAAATTGTGAAATATATCTACATCTATAACAATGACCCGGCAAATAATCCGGTAAAGATTACGCTTAAGGCGCAGATGGAAAGAAGTCAAACGGCAATGGTGGAACGATTCTCTTCGTTTAAGCTCCTCGCGGTCTTAAGCGCTGGTTTGGTGGACGGAGTAAATCCTTGCGCCTTTACCGTATTGGTATTTTTTATCTCTTTTCTTACCTTTGTTGGTTACCACCGTCGGCAGATTTTGATTCTGGGTAGTTTCTTTATCCTCGCGGTATTTATTACTTATATCCTCATCGGCGTAGGGTTGTTTGAGTTCTTTTATCGTCTTGAGGCCTTTTATATTATTTCCCATATTGTCTACATCATTACCGCAGTCATTGTCTTGGTTCTGGCAGTCATCAACCTCTATGACTACTGGGTTTTCAAAAAGACCGGCGACCCGGAAAAGACCAAGCTTAAATTGCCGGATATGGTCAAGCAGCGGATTCACAAGGTAATTCGTCAAGAGACGGATGTGCGTTCCAAGCCGGGCTTATCCGCATCGCGCCTTAAGCTGGCCTTAGCTGCTTTAAGCAGTGGCTTCATCGTATCTATCTTAGAATCAATTTGCACCGGTCAGATGTATCTGCCGACGATAATCTATGTTTTGGGATTTACCAAATTCAAGTTGCGTGCCTTGAGTTTGCTTTTATTGTATAATTTAATGTTCATCCTGCCGTTGGTTGCGGTCTTTGCGCTGGGGCTTCTGGGAATGACCTCGCAGAAATTTGCCGCTCTGGCCAGCCGCCATCTGGCCAAGGTAAAAATAATCACCGCGGCGGTATTTTTCGGGCTGGGGATTGGGTTGTTGTTGATTATCAAAAGATAGGAGCAGAGGATATGAAAAGATTATTGTGCGTGGTCATTTTTTCCGGACTGGCTTTTGGTCTTTTGCCAGAAGCGTTTGCCGAAAAAGTTGTCATTCTTTATACCGGAGAGACCCACGCGGATCTCTATCCTTGTCATTGCCCCGTTGCCCCTAATGGGGGGATTGCCCGACGGGCAACCAAGATAAAAGAGCTGCGTAAAATCTATCCTAATCTTTTATTGGTAGACAGCGGCGGATTCTTTGCCGGCGGAAAACTCGACGAATATTCTTTAGGCGAGGCCTTGGACAAACAGCGCACCCTGATTAATCTTAAGGCAATGGAGATGATGGGTTATGATGCCGCGGCAATGGGAAATGAGGAGTTTAATTTCGGAAAAGATTTTCTGGAAGGTCAGATTAAAGGGTCTTCCATAAAATTTCTTTCCGGCCAGGAATATCTGATAAAAGAGATCGCCGGCGTCAAGGTCGGAATCTTTGCGGTTACCCCCGACACGCGCGGGAAGACCGACGATATTATGGCCGAACTTAAAGGAAAAGAGAAGGTGGATATCGTTATTGGCTTAAGCCACTTGGGAGAAGATGGTGATAAGCAATTGCTTAACGAGATTAGCGGCATTGATTTTATAATTTCCGGCTATATGGTAGGCGGCGCCCAAAAGCAAGGTAAGATAAAAGACGCAGTGCGGCTTTCTCCGGCGTGGCAGGGCAGAAGTCTGGGGAAATTAGAGATGGAAGTGGTCAAAGGCAAGATTAAGGAATTTACTGCCGAGCTTATCGGCTTAAGCGCGAATATTCCCGACGATAAAGAGATAAATTCCATTTTGCCGCGTTGTTTCTCGGACAAGGACTGCTGGAAGCCCGGAGCAAAAGGACAATGCGAAAACCCCGCCACCCTGCAGGCAGCTTGCACATTTAAGGAATACACTAAGATTCCGCTTACCGTTGTTTTGCCCGAGGATTGTCGAACCTGCCATCCGGGCCGTTTTGTTGCCACCTTTAAGCGCACCTTCCCCGGAGCGGAGGTCAAGACATTAGATGCAAAGGACAAATTTGCAGCGCAACTGTTAAAGAAATTCAAGGTAAACCTGCTGCCGGCCTATTTTGCCGGCAAGGCAATAGAAAAAGAGAAGGGTTTTGAGGAAATAAAGAAATTCACGCAATTTAAGGACAATTATTATTGGCTCTTTCCCCAATTTACCGGCGCCTCTTACATTATTAGCCGGCCGGTAATGCCCAATCATCTGGAGTTGTTTATAAGTTTGTCCGGCAAAGATGTGGACAAGGTCTTGCAGACCACGCGGGAATTCCTTGAGCGCAACCAGTTTGATTTCAAGCTGCATTTCTTGGCCGCTGAAGATAAAGACGGAAATTTAAAAACGCTGGCAGGCTTAGCCGAGATCGAGGAGGACCGGCGCGCCGTCTGCGTAATGCAGAATTTCCCGGATAAGTTTTGGGACTATTTAATTTGCCGAGCCAAGAATTTCCGCAGCTCCTGGTGGGAAGACTGCTTAAATGAGATACCCGAAAACCTTAAGCGTATAAAGAATTGTGCCAAGTCTGACGAGGCATTGAAGATTTTAAAAGCGGATGCCGCGTTGGCCAAGGAGTTACAGATAAATTACGGCGGGATGTTCTTGCTGAACAATAAGGAAGTCTTTGGTATAGCGCCTAATACCAGCGTTGAGGAATTGGAGAGATTGATTTTGAAGAAAACAGACAGGTAAAAAATATATCAATGGGTTTCGGTAATAAAAGGTTTCGGTTGCGGCTACGTATCGTCCGGAAAGGCTTCGTGAGGCGTCTGTCGTAAAAGATACGATAAACGAAACCGCCAACCGATTTC
>JBMONJ010000004.1:0-2920 GCA_049324655.1 Candidatus Omnitrophota bacterium
CCGCTTGAAACAACAAGTCAATGGCAAGACCCGCAGCGACCACCGGACCATAATGGATACGATGATTCAGCTTTTTGCCGGTTATCGCGAGACCTTGGAAAAGCGGGCCATGGGCTTTCAAATGAGCGCGTGGGACAACAAGCTCTTGAAATACGGCGCGCTTTTTGAAAAGCAGATGATGTCTTTGCAAGTAAATATCCCGCTGGAAGAGGCCTTGAACTTGGGCTGGAAGATTATGGCCGGGTGTTTGAGCCCGGAGGAGACCGGGATTAAAAAGGCGCTGGTGGAGGAGTATTGGCCGAAGAGTAGAAAATAGAAGATAGGGGATAGAAGGGCGAAGGTCGTGGCAAAAATTAAATTTACAAAAGGAGAATTGAAGCGGCAGCGGGATGCGTTAAAGCAGTTCCAGCGCTATCTGCCCACGCTTTTATTGAAAAAGCAACAACTGCAAAGGGAGATTTTGAGTCAGGATATTCTCTGCGGAGAAAAACGGCAGGCCGAGGTTTTAAAGCGCCACAGCGTTGAGAATTGGGCCGGGCTTCTGGCCGAGCCGGAGATAAATTTAAAACCTTGGATAACGCCGGGAAAGGTAAGGACCGAGGCGCGCAATGTTGCGGGTGTGGATTTACCGGTTTTTGTTGGCGTGGATTTCCCGGTTGCTGAATACGATCTTTTTCTTTTGCCTTTGTGGGTGGATGGCGCGATTGAGGCCTTGCGCGGTTTGCAGGCTTTGCGTGAAGAGATAAAGACCATTGAAAAGGCAGTTTTGATTTTAAGACAGGAATTACGTATTGCTACCCAGCGGGTGAATCTGTTTGAAAAGGTAAAAATCCCTGAAGCTGAAGAGGCAATTCGGTTGATAAAAATTTATATTAGCGATCAAATGGCGAATGCGGTGGGCCGCAGCAAAATAGCTAAGAAAAAGATTGAGGCTGCGGCCCTTGAGGCGGTGTTGGCATGATCGTCCCGATGAAAAAAGTTTTTGTTATTACGCAGGCCAAGGACGCGGATGGAGCGGTGGGGCGCCTGCGCAAACTGGGGGTTTTGCATGTTGAGCATGCGCAGGCGCCCTCCGGCAAAACCCTCGCCGACCTTCACGAGGATCTTAACTTAATCAACGAAACCTTGCTAATTTTGTCAGCGCTTAAATCTCGCGCACAAGCGCGCCCGGTTGCAGACTGGAAATTCACCTGCCAGCACAGCCTCGAGCTTCACAAACGTTTAAGTCATCTCGAGGAATATTCCCTGAATCTATCCGGGCTCATCAGCGAATGGCAGTCGTGGGGAGATTTTTCTCCCGAGGCCATCAATGAGCTGGCAAAGAAAAATATTTTTATCCGGCTTTTTCGCGTGCCACAGAAAGCCATAAAGGTTTTCCCCTCCGACGCCATAGTAAAGGTTTTGTCTTCTTCCGCAGGCATGGCAAATTGCGCAGTAATTTCCCGCCAGCCCTTCGAGGTTCCTTTTAAAGAAATTTCCTTGCCCAAATTAGGTTTGGAAAAAATGAAGGCGCGCCTTTATGAAGACCGGCGTTTAATGGCGCTTATTCAAGATAATCTTCAAGAGCAGGCTGCTTATTTGAATGATTTTAAAAAAATCAAGCAACGCTTGGAGAAGGATTTGGAATTCAACAAGGCCTTGAGCGGAATGGGACAGGCCGGAGAATTGAAATATCTTCTCGGGTATATTCCGGTTGACGCCATAAGCAACCTCGAGTCGCTGGCAAAAAAAGAAAATTTGGGTATTGTTATCGCCGAGCCAGAAGAGAGCGATCAAGTCCCTACCTTAATCCGCAACCCGCGCTGGATAAGTTTAATCAAGCCGGTGCTGCGGCTTCTGGGGATTGTCCCCGGCTATCACGAGCTGGATGTCAGCCTGCCGTTTCTGTTTTTCTTCAGCATGTTCTTTGGAATCCTTATCGGCGACGCCGGCTATGGTCTGGTTTATCTTTTGCTGACCATTCTGTTTCGCCGGCGAAAAGGCATAACTTTGGCCAATGCCGGTATCTTCCGGTTATTTTATGTGTTGGGTTCCTGCGCGATTATCTGGGGAGTCTTGACTGGCACCTTCTTCGGACAGTCTTGGTTAAGAAGCTTAGGCTTAATGCCGCTGGTGCCGCGGCTCAACGATCCGATAGCCATGCAGACGGTCTGCTTTTTTATCGGAGCCCTGCATTTAAGTCTCGGGCATATCTGGCGCGCCTTGTTGAAACTTCCGCATCTTTCGGCGCTGGCAGACATCGGCTGGGTGTGCGTGCTCTGGAGCGCATTTTTCCTGGCACGCCTCTTGATCCTTGGTCAGCCGTTTCCGGATTTCGCCAAAACCCTGCTTGGCGTCGGTATTGCGCTGGTGGTATTTTTTACCAGCCCACAGCAGAATATTCTTAGGACCGTCGGCAGCGGTTTGGGCACTCTGGCCTTGAGCTTGATGAATAATTTTACCGATGTGGTTTCTTATGTGCGGCTTTTTGCCGTGGGGCTGGCCGGAGTGGCCATAGCCGAAACCACCAATACTATGGCTGCAGGAATGGGCAATGGCGCGCTGGCGCTAATTCCGGCAATAGCAATTGTAATCATCGGGCATTTGTTGAATCTGGTTTTAGGGCCGATGTCGGTCTTAGTGCACGGCGTGCGCTTGAATGTCTTGGAATTTTCCAGCCACGCCAACATTACTTGGAGCGGCGAGCAATACCGGCCGCTTCAAGAGAATTCGGTTTAAAAAAGGGGGACAGATGGATACGGGAATTTTAAGTCAATTTAAGGATTTGGGCTTGAGTTTGGTTTTGGCCCTCTCCGCCTGCGGCTCGGCAGCCGGCGCGGGAATTGCCGGTATGGCGGCCATTGGCGCGTGGAAGAAAAACTACGCCCAGAATAAGGCTGCTTCGTTTATGCTGGTGGCCTTTGTGGGCGCGCCTCTGACC
>JBMONJ010000005.1:0-2913 GCA_049324655.1 Candidatus Omnitrophota bacterium
CGCGCAGATTATTTTTTTCGCGATAATCGCAGAGGATTTTTATAAATTGGCGATAGTCGTCGGGGGCATGAAAGATTTCGCTGCGGCCATTGCCGCGGTTGAAGATATGATAAAGCAGGGACTGCGACAATTGATACTTTCTTGCGAAGGAAGGCATAGCTCTTTCCTGTTTTGACAGCGCAAGACAAATCGCGATTAAATATATGTTCTACATAAGCTTACATAAAGCGTCTACTGAACTAATAGATTGCCAGGGCAAGGCAAATACTTTATCGCTTAATTTCGCTTTGCGCGGAACACGGCAAACTAAAAATCCCGTCTTCGCCGACCGGTATTCTGAAAGAAAAACTTCCAGATGACGGATGTCGCTTGAGGCGGGATTTTCCGTCCATTTAACCTCAAGAGGAATATAGGCGCCGTCTTCGTCGATAACCCAATCGACTTCCGGGCCGTCGGGGTCCCGCCAAAACCGGATTTTGGTTGTGCGGCCTTTTATATGCGTGCTTCTTAATAGCTCAAGCCCGATAAACTGCTCAAACAATATTCCCAAGGTTTCCCGGGGAGGTCTTGTGCCTTCGTGCGCCGCCAGACGCCTGACCCCCAGATCAAAAAATAAATATTTATCGGACCTGGTAAGCTTCTTCCTCGTCTTGCTATGAGTCAACGGTTCAATCCGGTCGCAGATAAGGCAATCCTCCAATATCTGATAATAAGCGCCTATCGTAGTATGAGAAACTCCTATCTCCTGCGATAATTTCCTTAAGTTTACTATCCCGCCGGCCTCGGAGGCAGCCAATTCCAAGAACCTCGCAAAATCTCCCAAACTTCTCACCGCGGCCTCAGCCCGCACCTCTTCTTCCAGATAAGTCGTAACATAGGAGTCCAAATCGGTTTCCCGGTCAGATGGAGCGCTGACCTTTAGAATCCCCGGTAAAGACCCGTAGAATAATCTCTCATTCAAGTTCTCGGTCGGGGCTTCCTGCAAGCTGAAAGGGTCCATACGAAAAGCGACAATACGGCCGGGGACAAGATTAACCTGCGCGCCCCTGCGCAGTTTGCGGGCGCTGGAACCGGTAAGTATAAAATTGGCCTTTCCGCGGTCTATCAGGTCCTGCACTACATCCAGGATAACCGGCACTTTTTGCACCTCATCTAAAATTACCAGCGGCCGCCTGCCTTTTTTCGCAATGGTTAGAGATTCTACCTCACCCCTTAAGAGATGAGGCGATTTCTCATATCTCTGCCTTATATCCGGCTGCACAAACGAAATTGACAGCTCGTGCCTGAACTGACTGATTAAGGTCGTCTTTCCGGTCTGACGCGCCCCCAGCAAAAGCACGCTTTTATCCCGTTCAAGCGCGCGCCTTATCCTGTCTTCCTGTAGTCTTTTAATGTATTTCATAGCCTAAATTATCGCCGAAAATGGATGACTTGTCAACAAAATTCCTGAATAATTTGTAAAGAATTAGCGAGTTCTGACATTAATTAAGGGGGAGCTCGACGGTAAATTTGGTCCCTGTCCCTAACTTCGACTCAACGCTGATTTTGCCATTATGCTCCTCAATCAATTCCCGACTGATACTCAAGCCCAGGCCAATGCCTTGCTGTTTGGTGGTGAAAAACGGGGTGAAGAGTTTGTTGAGGTTGTCTTCGCTGATGCCAATTCCAGTATCTTGAACACAGATTAACACAGATTTAGAAGCGGCAGATGAGCGCAGATGAGTTGTCACGGTTAACGTCCCGCCCTCTTCCATTGCTTGAATGGCATTCAAGAATAAGTTGAGGAAGACTTGGCGCAGGTGCTCTTCATTGCCTTGGATAATTATTTCTTCTTGGGGAAAGTCTTTGTTGATGTTTATCTTTTTCATCCGGAAGTTGTTGTCCAAAAGTAAAAGGGTTGAGTCAAGGACTTGGACAATGTTTAAGGGCTGAAAGCTTATTTCCCGGGGCTTGGATAGATCTAAAAGCTGATTGGTAACGCCTTCGATGCGCTTTATTTCTTGGGGAATGAGCTTGCGGAATTTCTCGATAAAAGCCGGGTCGTGGCACTTTTCCGGAAAGAATTCCGCAAAGGCCTTGAGAGTGGTCAGGGGATTTTTTATTTCGTGAACCACGGAACTCGCCAGTTGTCCCACATACGCCAATTTCTCTTTATGAAAAAGCTCCTGTTGCAGGCGGTTACGCTCTTCGGATAGACTTTCAAGGGTACCCTTAAAGAAGCGTTTATCTAAGAAGCGCTGGATTTTACTTCTAATAGGATTAAACAAAATGGCCACGGTGAAAATTACCAGAAGGTTGACTACCAAAGAGCGGTAACCAATAACCATTTGCGAAAACCGCTCGGCCAAAAACACAAAAAGAATATAGGCAATGGTGATCATTGCGACCAAAATGGAATACACCAAACCGCGCTTGATGACGAGGTTGATGTCCAAAAGATGATGTTTAAAAATTGCATAAGCAAAAATGAAAGGGTAAATGGCAATAAGAAAATTGGAATAAGGATAAATATCAATTCCAAATTCGGGTAGTAATTCACCATGCGCTCCACTCCACCCAATAATCGCAGCAAGAATGAGGTATTTTAATTGATTCTTAAGTGAGCTAGCCGAGCGTTTGTATGCTAAAAATATTAGAAAAAAAGAATAGGATAATAAAAACCAGTAAAAAGATAAATAAAAGACTAAAAAGAGCAAACTTTTATTATTTACCCAGTCGATCCAATAAAATTGATTAAATTTTAAACTAAAACCACCAAAAAAATACTTAGGATAAAAAAGCTCAAAATACAGAAAGACGATTCCAGCAACAAAGAACAAAAAGAAAAGTATGTTGTTCTTTCTATTTCTCAGATTAAGGTAAGTATAGACAAAACGATAGAACAAAAGTGGGCAAAATATTTTACTGATAGCC
>JBMONJ010000006.1:0-2907 GCA_049324655.1 Candidatus Omnitrophota bacterium
ATTTTTCTAATCTTCTGCAGCGGCACGCGCAACTCTGCCAAAGCCGCGCTATGAATAATGATATCAGTCTCAGACTTTAAGCGCGCCGCCACTTCTCTTTTTATCCCCAAACCGGCGCTGGTAATATCGCCCTCAATGACTTCTACATTATCAGAAATAAACCGCGCCTTCCACTCCTTTTCATAAACAAAGCGCAAAGCGTCGTGAACACGCTCCTTTGCCGACTTTTCTCCTTTACCGCGGGCCAGCGCAAAAATGCGATAACCCCGGTCGAGAAGCTCCCGCGCTAAGAAACTGCCGAGGAAACCGGTGGCACCCGTTAATAGAACGTTATTCATATCCCATCTAAGCCAATTTGCAGTATAGTATGCTGAATCTGCCTCATCGCGGTCATTCGTATTAAATTCGCGGTCATTAGCGTTTAAAGTCATTATTCAACAGTCTCTCCATCGGCTTAGGTTTCCCTGCCTGCCGGCGAGGCAGGGGCTGAGTATCGGTTTCGTTATTGGGTTGCGTCGGTTAAATAAAATTTATCGGCAGGGCGATTATCTTAGTTGATAATCGTAAAACCTGCCTGCCGCGATAAAACACCACCCCGTAATCAACCCTTTTATTTATTCTCAACTTCAAGAAATCCGAGAGCCCCCGGATAGCGTGGTCAGTAATTCTTACCGAGGCTTTAACTTCAACCGGAATAATACGCTCGCCGTCCTCAATGAGCAAGTCAACCTCGGCACCACCGGAGGTCCTCCAGAAATAAAGATTGGCCCGGCGGCTGCGCAGGCTGTTCTGTTTGACCATTTCCGCAACAAACCAATTCTCAAGGATATTGCCGAACCTGCCGGAGCTTAAAAGCAAAGGCAGAGAATCGTTCCCGAGAAAAAAATTACCCATCCCGGTATCCATCAGGTAAACCTTGGGCGTTTTGACCAGTCGCTTGCGTAAGTTCAAATGGTAAGGTCTTAACAAAAAGTACTGGTAGGACGCCTCGAGGATCTGCAGGTACCGCTTGCAGGTCGGCACGGTTATGCCTATTTCGTTGGAGAGGTTGGAGAGATTCAGTATACCCGCCTGCTGAAACGCCAAGAGCTGGTAGAATCTCTGAAAATCGCTTAAATCCGCTACCTGCGTCAGCGTGCGTAAATCTCTTTCCAAGTATGTAGTGCGGTAATTCTCAAACCAGTTCCTTTTGAATTCATTATTTTTATACTCATAAATCTTCGGATAACCGCCCCAAAGGATGTGCCGCAGGATGCACTTGTCTTCGACTGGTTTGTTGGCGCTGATTTTTCCGACGAGAGTCTTTAGGTTTCCAGCTGATAAAGCCAAATCCAAAAAGCCCGCCTGAGGGGAGCGCTCATTTATGGAAAAGGGAAATAATTCCAAGACCCCTGCCCTACCCGCCAAGGTTTCGGTAACCCGGTAGAGAAGTTGGAAACTGGCAGAACCGGAAAGGATTATCTTGCACTTAAAACCTTCGTCAACCTTCCATTTTATGGAATGCAGAAGCTGTGGGCACTTCTGTGCTTCATCAATGATGACATCGGAGGAAAAATCTTTTACGAAGAGGTCGGGGTCCTCGAGCGCACGTTCCAACATTCCCCTTTCGTCAAAATTTATGTATCGGAAGGAGCCGCCTTTAAATAAATGTTTAAGCAGGGTGGACTTACCGCACTGGCGGCTTCCGGTCAGGACTACGACGGGAAACTGCTTCGCATAGGCCAACAGCTTATTCTCTATGAGGCGGTGAATATAGCGCATCGATTAAATTATACTATGCAATTTTAAAATGTCAATTTAGATTTGCATAGGGCTAATATGGCTTAATGTGTCTCTTCAATACTAAACACGCGTTATTGCCGCCGAAAGCCTGCGAATTATTTAGCGCGATGTTGACGGATTGTTTTCTGGCTTTATTGGGAACGCAATCAATATCGCACTCCGGGTCGGGAGTTGCGTAGTTTATCGTCGGAGGAATGATACCTTCCTTAATAGTCAGACAGCAGGCAATGGCTTCAATGGCTGCGGCTGCGCCCATAGTGTGGCCGAGCATTGATTTAATGGAGCTTACGGGAAGACGGCGTTTTTTAAATACCTTATTTATAGCTGCGCACTCTACGCCATCATTGGTGGGAGTGCCGGTGCCGTGGGCGTTGATATAGTCCACTTCGTCGGGTTTTACGCCGGAATATTTTAGCGCCTTTTGAATTCCGCGGCTTATGCCTTCAACCGAGGCATTGGTCATATGCTGGGCGTCGCAGGCCAAGCCATAGCCTAAGACTTCGGCGTAGATGGTTGACTTACGCTTGAGGGCGCGGTTTAATTCCTCTAAAACCAATACTCCCGCGCCCTCACCCACTAACATTCCCTTGCGGTTTTTATCAAAGGGCTGGCAAATTTCCGGGGCCACGGCGAACAAACGGCTGAAGCCGGCCAAGTTCACGCGGGAAAAGGCGTCGGCGCCGCCGGCAAACATAATCTCGCTCTTACCGGCTTTTATCAAATCAAAGGCATAACCAATTGAATAATTGCCGGCGGCGCAGGCATTGGAAAACAAATACATCCCGCCTTTTAGCTTAAGCTCATGGGCAATGCTCATCGAGATAATGCTGCAGGGATAAAGAAACGGCAGCTTGACATTTACTTTCTTGTCTCCGGCATTGGTCCAAATCGCGTCAATCTCCTCCATTATTTGCGCTTCTCCGGTAGTAGTGCCGATGCAAATTCCGGCGTTGGCCTTGGATAATTCTCTTTTGCTTAAACGGGAGTCTTGTAAAGATAACAGGGCCGCGCCCACGGCTAACTGTGAGGCGCGGCCCAAATTCTCTACCTCCCGCTCATCCAAAAACTCCGTGGGCGCGAAATCCTTTATCTCCCCGCCATAATGCCGGTCAAAACCGGAAGTGT
>JBMONJ010000007.1:0-24196 GCA_049324655.1 Candidatus Omnitrophota bacterium
GGACAATATTGCCTTGGCCCTGCTTTTGACTATCGGAGCGCTCACCATTCTTTTTGCGGTAATTATGGCGCTTATCCAGCATGACTTAAGAAAACTGCTTTCCTATCACGCCATTTCTCAGGTGGGATATATGGTCTTGGGCTTTGGCACCGGGGTGGCCATTGGTATTGCCGGCGGGATTTTCCATATGCTTAATAATGCCTTATACAAGACCGGGCTTTTCTTAAGCGCCGGCGCAGTAGGTAACAGAAAAAAGACCTTTGAATTAAGCCGCTTGGGAAGTTTAGCCGCGTATATGCCCGTGACCTTCGTCTGCGCGCTGGTTTTTTCCTTATCGATTTCCGGCGTGCCTCCGTTTAACGGTTTTGCCTCCAAATGGCTTTTATATCAGGGGGCAATTGAGGGGTTATTTGTCCAATCCTCTCTGGCAATGCGTTTGGTATTCGGCTTTGCGTTGATCGCCGCAATGTTCGGCTCCGCGCTTACCCTGGCCAGTTTTGTAAAATTCATTCACGCGGTTTTCTTGGGACAGGACAACAGTGAAGATAAAGGAGCCGTCAGCGAGGTTTCTTGGAAGCTGCTTTTTCCGCTTACGGTCTTGGCTGGTTTTTGCGTGATTTTGGGAATTCTGCCCGGTTTGTTTTTGCGCCGCTTTATCGCGCCGTGGCTGCCGCAGGAGATTTTTTCGATTGGAACTTGGAATGGCCTCGCGGGTTTTATCCTTTTGGCGTTGGGACTCTTATTGGGCTGGCTGTTGTGGAGTTTGTTTGCGCCAAGGAATACCCGTCAGGATCAGCCTTTCCTCGGCGGAGAAGAACCGGTTGAGGGCGAGTCTTTTCCGGCCACGGAATTTTACCGCACGGTGGAAGATGCGTCTTTACTAAAGCGCGCCTATGCGGTCCTCAAGATAGAGTCGCTGGATCTTTATTGTCTCCTCCGCGGCTTGTTGCGGTCCGTTGGTTTTTTGCTATTCATTCTTATAGACCGTTTAATAAATCTCCTGACTATGCTCGTCGGGAAAACTGCCTTTGACGCCAGCTGGGTTCTGCGCAGGCTGCATACCGGAAATCTTGATCAGTATCTGTTGTGGAGCTTGGCCGGATTGGCAGCGCTGTTTTTTGTGTTGATGGGACGCTAAAGGAAAGGATGTGGGTAGGTTGTGAGTTGTGGGTCGAGTTGTGTGTTGCGGGGATGGGGAAATTAAAACCTCACCCCCGCTCTCACGACCCGATTCACTACCCACAACTCATTCACAACACCATAGCCCCTACGATTGATAAATCAATATGATTGAGCTTCACATAATTTTATTACTAATGATTGCCGCGGCAGTGGTGGCAATGGAAATAGAAGATTTGCTTTCCAGTATCATTGCCTTAGGCGCCGTGGGCTTTGGCCTGACCTTGGAATTTCTTCTCTTAAGGGCGCCGGACTTAGCCATTACCCAGTCGGTGGTGGAGATATTAGCGCTGGTGATACTTATTCGGGCCGCGGTAAATGTCGGCGTGCACCCGAAAAAGATAAAATCTCACCCGGCCTATTTAATTTTTGCCTTATTGTTTGTCGGGACCTTTCTTTTCTTTAGCAAAAAGGCCATAATGCAGCTTCCGAATTTTGGCGAGCCGCTGATGAAAGTTGGCGCCCAGTATATTGCCGAGGCGGTCAAAAGAACCGGCGCCACCAATATCGTGGCCGCGGTTATCTTGGATTTCCGCGGCTATGACACCTTAGGCGAGGCTACGATTTTGTTTACTTCGGTAATTGGCGTCTTGGCAGTTTTAAGAAAGACCGGGAGGAAGAGTGAAAGCAGTTAGCGGGATGTCTTTGATTGTCAAGCGCATCACCAAAGTCACCGTGAGCCTGATTTTTCTCTTCGGCGTCTACATTGCCGCGCACGGCCATCTTACCCCCGGCGGAGGGTTTGCCGGCGGAGTGATTATCGCCCTTTCCTTTGTGCATTTGGTCTTGGCCTTTGGCAAAGAGACCGCCTTGAAAAAACTGAGCGAGTCGGCAGTTTCGGTTTTAGAGTCGTTGGGCGGTTTGCTGTTTTTGGTTATAGCGCTTTTGGGTTTCCTAGGCGGCTATTTCTTCTTAAATGTTTTGCCTAAGGGCAAGCCATTTGATTTATTCAGCTCCGGGATAATCGTATTGTGTAATCTCGCCATTTTCTTAAAAGTGGGCGCCGGGCTGTTTGCGATATTCATTGCCATGGCCATTTTGAGAATGCCCGTCGGGGAGGATAAGCAATGAGCCTGTATATCCTGTGTTTTACATTATTCTCCGTCGGCATTTATTGTCTCTTGGTCAAGAAGAATCTTATAAAAAAGATAATCGGGCTGGGGATTACCGAATATGCCGTAAATCTTTTTTTCATCCTCCTGGGTTATCGTAAAGGCGCCGAGGCGCCAATCTTGAGCAAGGATATGGCAACTGCCAATTTCGTGGATCCCCTGCCGCAGGCCTTGATTTTGACTTCCATTGTTATCGGTCTCGGCGTCACTGCTTTAATGGTGGCAATTGCCGTGCGGCTCTATGAGAAATACCGGACTTTCGATATGAGTGAGATCCGGAGATTGAGAGGATAATTTCTCCGGTTACGTAAGTCGGTTGCGGTTTCGGCCAAGTATCGTAATTCGGTTTCGTATTTGAAAGGTTACGTTATTTTTAGACGCTAAACGCCTTACGTAACCATTAAACCGATACGTGGCCGTAACCGAATACCAAAGTAGAAATCATATGCTACCAATTTTTGTAATCGTTCCACTATCAACAGCATTTCTAATTCCCATTGCCGCCAAGATAAAAGAGGAGTTGGCGCAGGTTCTGGCAAATCTGGGCGCTGCGGCGCTGTTGTGGTTTTCCTTAAACAGCATCCTGTGGCTTAAGAGTGGCGTCAAGGTTTATAGCGTGGGCAACTGGCCGCCTCCGTTTGGAATTTGTATGCTGCTCGACGGAATGACGGTATTGATGCTGGTGGTGGTAAACCTCGTCGGATTTATGGCCCTGTTGTATTCCTTAAGTTATATCCGGCGCTATACCTCGCCGACTTTATATTACACCTTGTTTTCTTTGCTTTTGGCCGGGTTAAATGGCGTAGTTATAAGCGGAGACTTATTTAATCTCTTTGTCTTTCTGGAAATCACTTCGATTGCCAGTTACGCCTTGGTGGCTTTTGGGGTAGAGGCAGAAGAATTAGAGGCAGCCTTTAAATATTTGGTATTAGGCAGCGTGGCTTCGACTTTGATACTTTTGGCTATTGGAATATTATTGGGTAATGTCTCCACCTTGAATATGGCGGATATCAGCCGTTCGTTGAATATCGCTACCTCGCGGCAGTTGATGCTTTTCTGCCTCGCACTATTTATTATGGGATTCGGCTTGAAAATTGCGTTAATACCCTTTCACGCTTGGCTGCCCGACGCGCACCCGGCAGCGCCGGCTCCGATGTCGGCGATGCTCTCCGGAGTGGTGATAAAGACGATTGGGGTTTACGCGCTCGCGCGCGTGGTATTTAACATTATCGGCGCGAGCGCGCCCGTATTAAACATTTTATCTTGGCTGGGAATTATCTCTATGGCCGGCGGAGTTCTATTGGCCATTGGCCAGTGGGATTTTAAGCGGCTTTTGGCCTACCATTCGGTCAGTCAAGTTGGCTATGTGGTTTTTGCTCTTGGCTTGGGCACGCCGCTGGGTATAGTCGCCGGCTTGTTTCATCTCTTGAACCATTCCTTGTTCAAGTCGCTTTTATTTTTAAATTCCGGCGCCGTAGAATACCGCACCGGCTTAAGACAATTGGATAAATTAAACAGCCTGTCCCAAGAAATGCCGGTGACCGCCGCGACGACACTGGTTGCTTCTTTATCCATTGCCGGCATACCGCCATTTTGTGGATTCTTTAGTAAGGTATTAATCATCATTGCGGCGCTTCAGGCGGGAAACCCCCTTGGCGCTATTACCTGCATCTTGGTGGGGATAGTTACCTTGGCGTCATTTTTAAAGGTAGAAAAATACGCCTTTATCCGCAAGGTTGAAGGCGCGGTTGCCGCCGTAAAAGAAGTCCCTTTTTCTATGGCCGCGGTAATGGTGATATTGGCAGTGTTGTGTTTTGCCGTCGGCATTTTCTTCATCCCGACGGTAAATACGCTAATCAAACCCGCAGCCGAGGCGCTGTTAGAAGGAACCGCGTATGCGGAAAAGATTTTGAGGTGAAGATATTATAATGCAAAAATCAAAATCCAAAAATCAATCCTTCGACTACGCTCAGGATTGATTTTTTGATATTTGATCTTATTTAGGAAAATATATGCGTTCCAGAATTCTTACCTTCATAATCTCCTTTCTGATGTGGTCGCTGTTGTCCTTTAGCCTCGACAAGCAGCACCTCTTGGCCGGTCTGGCCGTTTCCTTATTGGTGGCCCTGAGTATAGGCGATATGTTTACCGAGCGGACCTATAAACGGGTAAATCTGCGGCGCCCTTGGTGGTTCGCATATTATCTGGCCGTATTTGCTTGGGAATGCCTGAAGGCCAATATCGATGTTGCCATTAGGGTGTTGAATCCGCACCTCCCCATTAATCCGGGGATTGTGAAGGTAAAGACCATATTAAAGACCGAGACCGCGTTGACCTTTCTGGCCAATTCCATAACCTTGACCCCCGGCACCCTCAGCGTAGACATTGATAAAGATAATGGTTTTTTGTATATACATTGGATTGATGTAAGGACGCAGGATGTGGATGCGGCGTCAAAAATAATTGTGACGAAATTTGAGCGGATTTTAAAAGAGGTGTTTGAATGAGATTCACCCGTTGGTTTTTGGGATCTTTGTTGCTGGCTGCGGTTACCTTGGCGGTTTTTGCTATACTTCCCGTCACTGCCATGGCCAAACTTATGCTTTATCTTTTGCTGTGCTTTTTGCTCTCGCTGTGGCGTATCCTGCGCGGCCCCACTGCGGCGGACCGCTCGGTGGCCACGGATATATTAGGAATTTTGGTAGTTGGTTTCTGCGCCTTACTGGCAATATCTACAGGTAAAGACTGGTATATTGATATTGCCATCGCCTGGTCATTGCAGAGTTTTATCGGCACCTTGGCCTTGGCGAAATTTCTTGAAGGGAAGAATTTCGATGAATGAGATAATCTCGCTGGTATTTATTTTGGTCGGCATTACCTTTGATCTGTTCGGCACTATTGGCTTAATCCGTCTGCCGGATGTCTATAACCGTCTGCAGGCCTCGACCAAATGCGTTACTTTGGGTACCTGCGGAATTCTGCTGGGGGTAGTGATAAAATTCGGTTTTACCGCTGCCGGGGTAAAAGCCATCTTGTGTATTATTTTTCTTCTCTTGACCTCCCCGGTCGCCGCTCACGCCTTGGCAAGAGGCGCGCACCGCGCCGGAGTGCAATTGTGGGAAAAGTCAGTGTGCGATAAATATCAAGATGAGATATCCTAAACTAAGAGAATTAAGAGAAGCAATTAAGGCGCTGGTAAAGGGACCGTATACTTCCAAATTTCCTTTTGAGCCCCACGAGCCGGCTGAGTGTTTCCGCGGCCGGCCAAAGTTTTATGAAAAGGACTGCACCGGCTGCACGGCCTGCGCCAATGTCTGTCCTACGGGAGCCATAACCTTTGAGGAAAATACCCTCGACGGTAAATTGGTCAGGATATTTACCGTGCGTTATGATATCTGTATTTTTTGCGGCAACTGTCAGGCCAATTGTTTAACTGGTAAAGGGATTATGCTTAGCCGGGAGTTTGACTTAGCTACCTTAGGTAAGCGCATTGACCTGACTGACCGCGTAGAAAAGGAATTGGTGGTTTGCGAAAACTGCCAAAATATCGTCGGGCCCAAAGATCAGATACTCTGGGTTGCCCGTAAACTTGGGCCCTTGGCTTTTTCCAATACCTCGGTGATGCTTTTTTATCTGCAGAATAATTCCCTCGCCAAAATTGATACCCCCTCCCAAAAGCCGCAAGTGCCCCTCTTGCGGCAGGACCGGCTAAGGCTTTTATGTCCGCGCTGCCGCCGGGAAATCGTTATAAAATCCTAAGCAAAATTCCTCGACAAGGCACTTTTCGCTGTGTTAAAATAATTCAAAATCCCGTTCAATATATATTTAAGACAATAGGCTATGAGGGTGTGGATGGGTTGTGTGTTGTGAGTCGGGTTGTGAGTAGTGGGGGTGTGGTATCAACGACCCCATAACTTATCCCCACAACCCGACCCAATACCCACAACTCATCCGCAATACTCATAACTAAAGTTTTCTAATCACAATGCCGGACGAAGAGCTACGCAAATTACAAGATAATCTGCAGGGCAAGACGGTGATTTTCACCGTCGGCAACCTCTTAAAAGGCGACGACGGTTTTGGCCCGGTCTTGGCGAGCCGTATCAGAGACAAGCTTCCTTTGGTTATCGACGGCGGGATAAGTCCGGAGAATTTTGTTCATTCTATTATTCGGGAGGCCCCGGATACCATTTTGGTGATTGACGCCGCGGACTTTAAGGGAAAAAGCGGCCAGGCGCGCGTGTTTACTCCGGAAGAGGTTCAGCACTTAGGCTATTTTTCCACCCACAGCTTCCCTATTTCTTTTATCCTCAAATACCTGAAGGACAATTGCCAAAACGCAAAAGTGATATTTTTGGGCGTGCAGCCGAAGTCGGTTAGATTCGGCGAGGGATTAAGTCAGGAAATGGAAGAGACCGCGGGTTGTCTGCGTCAGCTTTTAATTGATACATTGGCAAAAGAATAATTATTATGAATAGAAAGCGGGAGACTTGGGGTTCGCGCTTGGGGGTAATCTTGGCGGTCGCCGGCTCAGCCGTGGGCTTGGGAAATTTCCTGCGTTTCCCCGGCCAGGTGGCGCAAAACGGCGGCGGCGCATTTATGATTCCTTATTTTATTTCGCTCTTTCTTTTGGGGATTCCTTTAATGTGGATTGAGTGGACGCTGGGCCGCTTTGGCGGCGGGTTTGGCCACGGCACTGCCCCGGGAATATTCCACAGCGTCTGGAACAAGAACCGCTTTATAAAATATTTCGGGGTTATCGGCATCTTTGGCCCGCTGGTGATTTTTATTTATTATACCTATATTGAATCGTGGACCTTGGCGTACAGTTTTTTTGCCTTAACCGGCAAATACGCCAATGCGGCCAATCAGACGGCAATGCAGGATTTTCTTAAAGCGTTTCAGGGTCTGGTAAGAAATGAACATTTTAGCGGGATGAAAACCGCCTATGCCTTTTTTCTGATAACCTTTATTTTAAACGCGGTGGTAATTTACCGGGGGATAAAAGGCGGCATTGAGAAATTATGCAATATTGCTATGCCTTTGATTTTTATTTTTGGAATAATTCTGATGCTTCGGGTCCTGACCCTTGGCGCGCCGGATCCGGTGCGGCCGGACTGGAATATCACAAACGGCCTGCGGTTTATGTGGCAGCCGGACTTTAGTGTCCTAAAGTCCGCCAAGGTGTGGCTGGCGGCTGCGGGCCAGATATTCTTTACGCTTTCCGTCGGTATTGGCGTTATTCTGACTTATGCCAGCTATCTTTCCAAAGCGGATGATGTGGTGCTCTCAGGGTTGTCGGCCGCCGGGACCAATGAGTTTGCCGAGGTAATCCTTGGCGGCTCTATCATTATCCCGGCGGCCTTTGTCTTTTTCGGCCCCCAAGACATCCAAGGCATTGCCCATTCCGGGATGTTTAATCTGGGTTTTGTCACGATGCCGCTAATCCTTATGCGTTTTCCTTTGGCGGCGATCTTTGGTTTTATCTGGTTTTTCCTTTTGTTTTTAGCGGGCCTGACTTCGTCGGTGTCTTTGGCCCAGCCGGCCGTGGCCTTTTTAGAGGATGAGTTTAATATCAGCCGCAAAAAGGCCCTGGGGATATTCGTGGCCGCGACTTTTCTCTTATGCCAGCCGGCGATATTTTTCTTAAAAAACGGCATAGTGGACGAATTGGATTTCTGGGGCGGGACCTTCTTCTTGGTGGTCTTCGCCACCGTCGAGACCATCCTTTTTGCGTGGGTTTTCGGTATGGAAAAGGCGTGGGAGGAGACGCACCGCGGTGCGGTTTGGCAGGTGCCCAAAATCTATAAATTCATCATTAAGTACATCACCCCGCTGTTTTTATTTTTTATCCTTGGCTCTTGGCTGTTTCAGCAGTGGATGCCGGTAATTATGATGAAGGATGTCGCAGCGGAAAATTTGCCATATATATTAGCGACTCGTTTGGGATTAGCGTTGTTGTTTGTGGTCTTGGCGATATTGGTAAAGATAGTTTGGAGAAAAAAGTACCACCGCGACGGGAGGCGAAGGTGAAAAAATATCCTGTTTTCTGTTTGGTATTCGGTTTGCTTTTTGCTGGCTGTGCGCCTTTAATAGTCGGCGGGGCCGTGGGCGTTGTCGGCGGATACGCCATCAGCCGGGACACGGTTGCCGGAGAAACGGATAAAGATTATGAGGTACTTTGGGAATCTTCGCTGGAAGTTGCCAATGCTATGGGGATAGTTAAAAAGCATGACCGGGGAAAAGGCAGCTTACAGTTTAATATCGGAACTTCCAATGTCGTCGTAATCAGCCTCGAGAAGCTTACTGCCAAGACCACCCGCATCAAGGTTTCGGCCCGCAAGCATCACTTTCCGGATTTAAAAACCGCAGAAAAGGTATTCATCAGAATAATGGATTTGGCAAAATGAAAAAGAGAAGTCCGGCTGCTTTAATCTTATTGGCCGCGGCAGCCCTCGCGGCCTTTCTCTTGCGTCCGGCTGCGGTTGATTACAACGCGGTAAGGGTAAAGGCGGTCATTGATGGGGACACCATAGTCCTCAGCAATAATCAAAAAGTCCGCTATATTGGCCTTGATACTCCGGAAATCTTTTTAAAAACTGAAACCGCTTTTGAATACGCGCCCAAGCCTTTTGCTGAGGCAGCCAAGGAATTCAACCGCAAAATGGTGGAAGGCAAGGTAGTGCGTTTGGAGTTTGATATTGAGAGAAAGGATAAATACCGCCGGCTTTTGGTCTATTGTTTCCTCGACGGAGAAATGGTCAACGCCCAACTTTTAAGGAACGGCTTGGCAATGCTTTATACCCAGGTGCCCAATATCAAATATGTTGACCTATTGGTTAAAGCCCAGCAGGAGGCGCGGGAAGACGGGTTGAATTTATGGACGCCGGAGAGGATTATTCCCGCAGAAAAGGCAGGCGAATATATCGGAGAGTTGGCGAGCGTCGAAGGCCGGGTATTAAAGGTGAAAAGTACCAGCTCCGCGGTTTATCTGAATTTCGGGAGGGATTATCGCACCGATTTCTCCGTGGTTATTTTCAAAGACGACCTGCGCCTGTTTAATGAGCGCAAGATAGATTTAGAAAAGGATTACCGCAACCGGCTGGTGCGGGTAAGCGGTTTAATCAAGGAATATCACGGCCCGGAGATAATTGTCCGCCACCCGGCGCAGATGGAGATAATCGAATAGTTGACAGACAAGCGGTCTTTGGTAAAATAGAGACCTATGCCGAGATAGCTCAGGTAGTAGAGCGCGGGCCTGAAAAGCCCGGCGTCCCCAGTGCAAGTCTGGGTCTCGGCACTTCTACTTCGCCGTGCTATTTTCGTGCACGGCTTCGTAGAATCCTTACAGTTCTGCGAAGCTCAAACGCGAAAGCACTTTGAGCGAAGCAGAATTTTTTTGCCGATGTAGCTCAGTTGGTAGAGCAGCGCTTTCGTAAAGCGCGGGTCGGTGGTTCGATTCCACTCATCGGCTTTTCTTGTGAAGGCTGCCTTACAGGATGGCCCAGTTCAGCAAAATCCTAAAGAACCGCAATTTCTTCTGTCTCTGGTTAAGTCAAATAATTTCCCAGTTCGGCGACCGCCTAAACCAAATGGCCTTAATCGGGCTTATCTATCACCGCGCCCCGGGCTCGACGCTGGAACTGGCCAAGCTGATGACCTTTACCATCGTGCCGGTATTTCTTATCGGCCCGGCCGCCGGCGTGTATGTGGATCGCTGGGACCGCCGGCGCACGATGTTCATTTGCGACTTCCTGAAGTGCCTCCTGGTTATCCTGATTCCACTTTTGTTCATTAATTGCTCCAGCCTGCTGCCAGTATACATTATCGTATTTTTAGTATTTTCCTTAAGCCGTTTTTATGTGCCGGCCAAGATGTCTATCATCCCCGACTTGGTAAAACCCGAGGATTTATTGTTGGCTAACTCGCTGGCTAATACCACGGGGATGATTGCCGCGGTGTTAGGATTTGGCTTGGGCGGCCTTATCGTGGCTGCGGCCGGCGTCCGATACGGTTTCTACATCAACGCCTTGACCTTTTTCTTCTCGGCCTTTCTCATTTTTCTGATTACCAAGCCCGTAGTGATAAAGCGGGAGGCGATAATCGAGGTGGGTAAAGAGGTAATTGAGGTTATCCGCAAATCAGTGGTCACCGAGTTTAAAGAGGGCCTGCGTTATCTTTTAAACCACCGGCAGATTCGCTCGACGGTAAATATGCTCTTTGTGCTCTGGCTGGCTTTAGGCGCGGTGTATGTGATTGTGATTGTCTTTGTGCAGGAGTCTCTGCACACGGTTACCGAAGGGCTGGGATTCTTGGCGATGTTTTTGGGCATGGGGTTGTTCTTAGGGGCGCTGGCTTACGGAAGGTTCGGACCGCGGGGGAAGCAATTTAAGGTGATATTTACAAGCCTTATCGCCTCTGGTATAATGCTGGCCGCCTTTGCCCTATTGGTGCATACGATAGGGAGTTTTTTGTTAGCGGCATTGTTGTCTCTTGCCTTGGGGTTTACGGTTTCCCCCATAATGACCGCCGCCAATACCTTGGTGCATGAGGCAAGCAGCGCTAAAATGCGCGGCAAGGTATTTAGTAATTTTGAAATCATTATGCATCTGGCCTTTCTCTTGGCGATGTTGGGGAGCGCCGCCCTGGCTGAGCGCTGCTCGCGTTTATGTATCTTGGTCGGCGTGGGGATGGTTTTGGTCGGCGTCGGGATTTGGGGTTTTGTGACAGAAAAGAAGAATTATGGTAAAGCTGCGTGAAGCAAAAGATTCGACAGAGCATTTGCCAATTAAGAAAGCCAAGGTCCCGGCGCGGGTCTATCTTCCCTTAAGCCAGCATTTCGGCAAGCCTTGCGTTCCTTTAGTTAAGGTAAAAGATAAGGTAAAGGAGGGTCAATTGATTGCCGCGGCGGATTCCGGGTTATTTAGTCCTATTCACGCTTCGGTTTCCGGCACGGTTGCCTCGATTACGGATTATCCGCATCCAACCCTATGCAGGTGCAAGGCAGTTGCCGTTGATTGGGATGGCACAGAAGGCGGGGAGAATTTTAAGGAGAGAGCGTCAGAGGATGTGGATAGGCTTTCGGCAGAGGAAATCAGGAAGATAATTTTTGACGCGGGGATTGTGGGCTTAGGCGGCGCGGCATTTCCTACACACATCAAACTCGCGCCGCCTAAGCCCATAAATTTCTTTATCTTAAACGGCGCCGAGTGCGAGCCCGGCCTTACCAATGACTCGCGCCTGATGGTGGAGAATGCTCAGCAAATAATCCAAGGCGCCCGGTTAATGGCCAAGGCCTTGGGTAATCCGCAATGCTTTGTGGCCATCGAAGACAATAAGCCCGAGGCCATTGAAAAAATCCGCTTCGCGATTCAAGGTGCCCCGTTTACACTTAAAATTTTAAAGACTCAATATCCGCAGGGCGGAGAAAAACAGCTGGTCCAGTCAATCTTAAAAAAAGAAATACCCTCTGGCGGCCTGCCTTTTGATATTGGTGTCGTAGTGCAGAATGTGGCTACTGCCTTTGCGGTTTATGAAGCCGTGTATAAAAATAAACCGCTGTACGAACGGGTAATCACTTTGACCGGCACGCCCTTAACTAATCCCGGTAACTTCCTCGTCAAGGTCGGCACGCCGCTGAGTTTTCTCTTGGAAGGATGCGGCCCTTTAAAGGAAGAAATTGCCAAGGTGATTTTCGGCGGGCCGATGATGGGAGTGGCGCAATATACCTTGGAGGCGCCAATAGTTAAGGCAACCTCCGGCGTGGTATTTTTTTCGCGCGCAGAAATCGTCGGGCGCGAGGACCGCGTTTGCTGCCGCTGCGGCCGCTGCATTGATGTCTGCCCGGCGCGGATTATGCCGGCGATGATTGGTATGGCCGCGGAAAAGGAAAACTGGGCGGCTGCCGCCAGTTACGATCCCTTGGATTGTATTGAGTGCGGCTTGTGCAGTTATATCTGTCCGGCCCGGCGTGATTTAGTCCACTTGATAAAATATGCCAAGTCCCGGGTTAAGGCGTTATAAATCTTTAACGCAGATTTTCGCAGATATTAATCCGAGGTAATCCCAGTTTCACCGGCTCTCTGTTTGCCATCTCGCCTTCGGCGAGATTAACGGACGCTCAGGCGAACTACAGAAGTTAGCGACGGCGTAGATTCCATATTACGGAGGTTGAGATGAAGAAACAGTCCGTTGGTATAGCAATGTTGGTTTATTGTCTTGTTTTTGCGACACCATTCTTACTCTGGGCAATTAGTTATGGAAAATCTCCCAAGCAAATTATCAACGATGCAATTTACTATACACGAGTATATAAAATTTTTCCTGTCGTAATGTTTTTTTCTATAGCTTGGTTGTTTTATCTGGTATCAAGTATCGGAATATTAAGCAGTAAGAATTGGGGCAAAGTCCTTGGCATTTGGGCTACTGGGGTAATGACTATATGGGCTTTTGGATATTGGCTCTTCGGTATTTATAATGATATTGTAAATCCAGTAATATTGTCAGGCAGTCCAGCAAGAGGTTTTGGGTCTTTTATGGGATTTTTTTTGGTAATTGTTCCTATAGGGCTACCCTCATTAGTATTCTTTATTCTTTTGTTTCGTTCCCAAAGTAAAGAAGCGGTTTAAATAATATGTCATTTAACCCAAAATATTCCATTACCGAAAAAATCTTAAATAACCTCACGGCTATTGCGGCGGCACGAGAGGTTATTGAGCAGGCACACCTTGTGCCAAAATGGGAGGCGGAATTAAGACGACAGGCCTTGCTTCGAAATACCCATTCCTCGACTGCAATTGAAGGCAATAAATTGTCGCTTGAGCAAGTTGAGGCCCTATCTGCGGGTAAAGATATTGCTGCTACCAAGAAAGACAAGCTGGAGGCCCTAAATTACCTTGAGGCTTTAAAAAGAATTCCGGAACTCGCTGAAAAAGGGAAAATCAGATCAGCCGACTTGTTAAATATCCACAGAATTGTAACCAAAGAGGTTATGCAGAACTCCGGCGACTCTGGCGCGTTCAGAAATAGACAGGTTTTTGTCGGCAGCAGAATATATGATAGCACCGGCTTTAAAGAAGAAGTAGAATATATGCCTCCTAAAACTGAAGAAGTGCCGATGTTAGTTGATGAATTTCTGGGTTGGTTGAATTTAGATAAAACTTGGGGAATTAACCCCGTATTAGTCGCTGGTATCGCGCATTATGAGATTGCACGGATTCACCCTTTTATAGACGGTAACGGTAGGACCGCCAGAGCGCTTGCGACTCTAATTTTATATTTAAGCGGGTTTGACCATAGGCGAATATTTGCTCTGGATGATTATTATGATAGGGACAGAAAATCTTACTATGCTGCTTTAAAGACCGCTCAAATTAACAACGGAGATATCACTCAATGGCTTGAGTATTTTACTACCGGCATACTTTCATCAGTTGAAGAAGCGAAGGATGCCGTTTTGAAAGTTAGCACCAAAAGGAAAGTTGGACAGGCACAAATTGCCCTTACCTCAAAACAAATGAAAATAGTCGAGTTTATCAATGTTAATGGCAAGGTGACGAATAAGGATTTACAAGGGTTGTTCAAAATATCTGCCCAAGCTGCTCATAAGGAATTAACTAAGCTTGTAGAAATGAAGGTAATCAAGTCCGTTGGCGAAGGCAGGGCGTTACATTATATTTTAGTGTAGCAACATAGTGGTTGATGGGTTGATGATTTGGTTGATGATTTGGTTGATGATTCTCTAATGCCTCCAAACTCAAGAAACGAGCTTGTTGTAACCTGTTCTCCCCATATCTGCGTTGACGACCACATTGTCAAGCGGATGTGGGGGACTTTTTTTGCGCTTATGCCGGCGGGCTTGGCCGGCGTGTATATCTTTGGTGTAAGGGCGTTGTGGGTGACGGCGGTCTCGGTAATAAGCGCGATATTGTCCGAAGCGATACTGCAAAAGGCGCAGGGCAAACCTTGGTCAATTTCTGATGGCAGCGCCATAATTACCGGCTTGCTCTTGGCGTATAATCTGCCGGTGGGTGTGCCATTATGGATTCCCGCAATAGGAAGTTTTTTTGCCGTGGCCATTGCCAAACAATTATTCGGCGGTTTGGGATTTAATATTTTCAATCCCGCCTTGGCGGGCCGCGCGTTTTTAATGGCCTCGTGGCCAAAGTATATGACTACTTGGGCGGCACCCCGCTGGCAGGCAGACGCAATTTCTGCTGCCACGCCACTTATGCTTTTTAAGGAAAAGGGCATTACGGACATCAATCAGATGGGTCTTTCTTATGCGGATCTCTTTTTAGGCAATCGTGCCGGATGTGTCGGCGAGGTGTGTATCATTGCCATTCTCATCGGCGCGATTTATTTGCTGGTAAGGCAATATATCACTTGGCATGTGCCGGTGACTTATTTGGTTTCCTTTGGGGTTTTAAGCTGGGCGTTTATGGGCGAGGGGTTTTTTAAGGGCGATGTTTTATTTTCGCTTTTGACCGGCGGGATAGTCTTAGGCGCATTTTTTATGGCCACGGATTATGTTACCGCGCCCATAACCAAGAAGGGCAAGGTAATTTTTGGTTTGGGTTGCGGCATTCTTAATTTTGTCATAAGGAAGTGGGGCGGTTATCCCGAAGGTTGTTCTTACGCGATTCTGATGATGAATGCCGCAACCCCCGTCATCGACCGCTTTAGCCGGCCGCGTAAATACGGTTTTAGGAAGAGATAGATATTGAGGGTGGGGATGGGTTGTGGGTTGTGAGTCGAGTTGTGAGTAGTGAGGGTGAGGTAGTAATATCCCCACAACCATTCCCACAACCCGACCCGCTACTCACAACTCACCCACAATACCCGTTAACAAAGGTTGGACCATGCTTCGTTATGGATTGATCCTGCTACTGATTTGCTTCAGCGCCTCATTCGTCTTAAGCCTGACCTATAAAGTCACCCAGGCCAAAATCGCCGAGCAGGTTACTGCGGATGAGAAGGCGGCTTTGGAAAGAGTTTATCCGGAGGCCAGCAGTTTTGAGGAGAAAACCCTCGACGGTCAGGATTATTATCTGGCCAAAAAAAATGCGCAAGAGTTGGGTTATGTGATCAAAGCTACTGCCAGAGGTTATTCCTCGGATATCGTAATGATGGTTGGTTTTGATCGCCAAGGGACTATTGAAGGGGTGGAAATTGTCTCCCAACAGGAGACCCCGGGCTTGGGCGCCAAAATAGCCGAGATAAAGGCCGGAGAAAATGACCCGTGGTTTTTGCGTCAGTTCGACGGCAAGAAAATAGAAGAGGTTGATCTGAATACGATTCACGCGATTACCGCGGCTACCATCACCTCTACGGCGGTGGTCAGTTCGGTGCGTAAGGCGGTGGAAGATTTTTTGGCGAAGATAAAATAATGTTTAAAAAATTACTCAACGAATTCAAAAAAGGCATCACCGTCGAAAACCCCACCTTCGGCTTGGTTTTAGGGCTTTGCCCGACGCTGGCAGTTTCCACTTCAGTGAATAACGCCATAGGAATGGGCGCGGCCGCGAGCTTTGTGCTTTTGGGTTCCAATATCTTTATTTCCGCGCTGCGCAATTTTATTCCCGACCGCATCCGCATCCCTTGTTATATTGTCATCATCGCCACCTTTGTTACCATTAACGAGTTAGTGATGAAGGCCTATTTCCCGGCGTTAAACCGCGCGCTGGGGATTTTTGTTCCGCTGATTGTGGTAAATTGTATTGTCTTAGGCCGGGCCGAGGCTTATGCCTGCAAGAATACTGTCGTGTATTCTATCTTTGACGCGCTGGGGATGGGTGCGGGGTTTACCATCGCGCTTACGATTATCGCCTCTATCCGCGAACTGTTAGGTAATGGCACGCTTCTGGGTATTCCCGTTATCAAAAATTTTGAACCGGTGATTATGATGGTCTTGGCCCCGGGCGCGCTATTGACCATTGGTTTGTTGATTGGCTTAATTAATCTTTACCATTTAAAACAAAAGGACCGCAAGGAAATCACGAGGACAGGCTGCCATGGATGCCAGTAAATTGGTAATGATTTTTATCAGCATGGTCTTCATCAACAATTTTATCCTCTCCAAATTTTTAGGGCTGTGCTCGTTTATCGGCGTCTCCAAAGAAACCAAGCCGGCAGTCAGTATGGGGCTGGCCGTGACCTTTGTCACCACGATGTCTTCGATAATCACCTGGGCCATATACCGTTTTATCCTGATCCCCTTTGACATAACTTATATGCGCACCATTTCTTTTATTTTAGTAATCGCCACTTTTGTGCAGTTGGTGGAGATGTTCATCCGCAAAACCAGCCCGCAGTTGTATAAATTTTTCGGAATTTATCTGCCGTTGATTACCGTAAACTGCGCGGTATTGGGGGTAGCGGTCTTAAACAGCGAGGAATTCTTTGTTGGCAGCCACGCGGTAAAGGGGAGTTTTCTCCTGGCGCTGACTCAGGGATTTTTTGCCGGAGTCGGGTATTGTCTGGCTATGCTTTTGATGTCCGGAATCCGCGAGCGGCTGGAATTGGTTACCGTGCCGCGGTGTATGAAGGATGTGCCGCTGGCATTCGTCATTGCCTCGCTGATGAGTCTGGCGTTTATGGGCTTTGCGGGATTCAGATTTTAGGCACAGATGAACACAGATAAAAAATTGGATAAACACAGATAGTCGCAATGCAAATTCTGATACCCGTATTAACTTTAAGCGTTCTCGGTTTGATCTTCGGCATCGGGTTGGCCTTTGCCGCCAAGAAATTATGCGTGGCCACTGACCCGCGCCTTGATAAGGTATTGGGCATGTTGCCCGGGGCCAATTGCGGCGCCTGCGGCAAGGCCGGCTGCATTGGTTTTGCCGAGGCCCTGATAAAAGGCGAATGCACCGTCGAGAAATGCGCGGTTGCCAGCGCCGCGCGCCGCAAGGAGATCGCCGCGTTCTTGGGTGTTGAGGCTAAGGAGAAAATAAAAATCGTGGCCCAACTGCACTGTAACGGCGGCAAATTCCGCGCCAAGGATAAATTTCAATATACCGGCGTGAGGGACTGCTTTGCCGCGAATCTTATCTCTGGCGGGCCCGCCTTTGGCGAGGCCTCGCCGCGCTTCGGCGGGCAAAAGGCCTGTGTTTACGGTTGCTTAGGATTTGGCACCTGCGCTCGCGCCTGTCCTTTTGGCGCAATTACTATGAATGAGGAAGACCTGCCGGTGGTCAACGAAGCAATATGCACCGGCTGCGGCAAATGTGTGGCGGCTTGTCCCAAGAGGCTTTTTACCTTGGCGCCGCAGGAAAAGAAATATTTTACCGCCTGCGCATCGCTGGATTTTGGCAAGGCGGTTTTGGAAGTCTGTTCCGTAGGCTGCATTGCCTGCGGTAAATGCGCAAGGGCCTGTCCGATACCGGCAATCAAGGTGGTTAATAATCTGGCGGTTTTTGATTATGCCAAGTGCCAGAATATGGGGGAGTGTATGAAGGTTTGCCCCACGCACGCCATAATAAAAAGGGGTTAAGATGAAAAATATCGCCGTGTTCGCTTCGGGCTTTGGCAGCAATCTTCAGGCGATAATTAAGGCCATAAAGCAGGGCAGGCTCGACGCTAATTTGGCATTGGTAGTTTCGGATAAAAAAGATGCCTATGCCTTAAAGCGCGCGAAACGCGCCGGCATAAAAACCCTTTTGCTCGAGCCGGCAAAGTTTCCTTCCCGCGAAGCTTTTGAGGATGAAGTTTTAAAAGCGCTTAAGGAAGAGAAAGTTGAATTGGTAGTTTTAGCCGGATTTATGCGCATCATCGGCAAGGTCTTGTTAGAAAACTTTCCCAATCGCATTTTAAATATCCATCCCGCGCTCTTGCCTGCCTTTAAAGGCAGTTGGGGAATTCGGGATGCCTTTGAATATGGAGTAAAAATTACCGGCGTCACCGTGCATATAGTGGACGACAAAATGGACCACGGCCCGATTATCCTGCAGGGGGTAATAAAGATAGCAACGAAGGATACCTTGGAGAGTTTAGAGAAAAGAATTCACCGCTTGGAACATAAACTTTATCCCGCGGCAATTCAAGTAATGTTATCCGGGAAGATAAAGGTGGAGGGCCGCAAGGTCGTTATTTAAGCACTTCAACTGCGCCGCGGCTGAAGGTAACATCCTTGCCGGTTTGGGGGATATTTATCTCGACCTCAGTATAGTCGCGAAAATCATAGGCGCGCATTACCTCGTTTACTGTCTTTAAAGTTTCTTCGATTATCCGGTCGGATGAGGCCACTGGCAATAACAGCGGCTGCTTTATGATATCCGCATTAACTACTAACTTCTGCCGGATAAATTCTCCGGCGACCTTTTTTATTTCGTAAAGATTTTTTAAGTCTTTCTGCCGAAACCTCGCGTCAAGGCGCTGGGCAACTTGCCCGGCGAGGAATTCTCCCCAAGTTACCGGGTGATATTGCAGGTGCCGGCCCTCGGTGTCGGCAAGGGCCCCGGGCGATTCTTCCAATTTGATTACATAACGTTGATTCATTTCCGGCCAAGGTAAAAGCCCGGCGTAGGATTTTTTGATATCCAGGACATTGCCGATAATGGTATAGTCTAAGCCCCGCTCTTTAATGTCGGAAATTACCAGAGCGTAGAACTCCGGAGACTTATCCGCGCTTATCAAGACCCGGCCGATTGAGGTCATAATATTTCGTAAGGTTTCAGACATCACCTCGTCAAAGATTTTCTCCTGATTCAAGCCGTATTCCTTGTGCAGAATGCGCGATAAAGGCGCATAGACCCACAGGGTATTGCCGACTACCCGGGTCTCGACGAAGAGGTTATATTCTTCCTGGCAGATTTTCTTGACTACGGCGGGAATGTCTTTTTCTTTATAGGTGGCGGGGATTTCTTGGGCGCAGCCCAAGACAAATAAAAAACAGAGTAGGGCCAGACTAAAGCGCAGGGCGGGATTTGCCGAATTCCTTGAAAATGGCTTCAATCTCATCATAATTGAGTTCGTCCTTGGCCAAGAGCTCTTGGGCAAAGCGGTCAAGGAGGGGGCGTTCGCCTTGCAATAGGTTTTCAACCTCTTTGAGGCATTCCTGCAGAATCTCCTGCACTTCCCGGTTAAGCTGCTCTTTTACCTTTTCCGAGACAAACGAGGTCTTCTCGCCTCTAAAGATTCCGTTGCCGGAGTCCATATTTTCCAAAAGGCTGTAATTGCCGACCAAGCCGGACTTACCCATTCCCCACTCCCAGACCATACGCTGGGCTATCCACATCGCCGTATTGAAATCTTGACTAACGCCGGAAGTGGTTAGGCCCAATTTTATTTTCTCCGCCGCGTAAGAACCTAATGATACCTTGATATCCCCGAGGTATTGTGCGCGGGAACGCACATGGATTTCCTCGCGCGGCTGGGGCATAACAAATCCCAATGCGCCGCCACGGGCGAGTATGGTAGCCTTGAATACATCGGCATGAGGAGCGAAGAAGTACATCGCAATAGCGTGTCCGGCTTCATGATAGGCGATTTTTTCCCGGTCGCTTTGGGTAAAGACAATTTTATGTTTTATTCCCATCTCCACCCGGTCATAGGCTTCGGAGATCTCTTTCATTGATATGGCCTCTTTGCGGCTGCGCACGGCAATCAGTGCCGATTCCCTGACGAGGTTGGCAATATCCGCCGGGCTGTTGCCTACAGTCATTCTGGCCAAGCGTTTGCGGTCAATTGCCGGTTCGTATTTTACATCCTTAAGATAATATTCAAATAATTTCTCCCGCTCGTCGAGGTTGGGCAGGTCCACATATATCTTGCGGTCAAACCTGCCCGGCCTAAGCAGGGCGCGGTCAAGGAAACTTTCCGGGGCATTGGTAGCACCAATGATGATAATGTTCTCGTCTTTCTCTTTAAGTCCATCCATCTCAATCAACAACTGATTGAGCGTGGTATTGGATTCAGTCTGCCCGCCAAACCCGCGGTCCACGGCGCGCTGGGCGCCAACCGCATCCAGTTCGTCGATAAAAATAATGCAGCCGCCTTCCACATACGCTAACTGTCGCGCCTGTTTAAAGAGTTTGCGGATGCGGCTGGCGCCCACACCCACAAACATCTCGATAAATTCCGAGCCGGACATCGTGATAAAGGGCATATTGGCTTCCGTGGCAATGGCCTTAGCCAGATAAGTCTTGCCGCAGCCCGGCGGGCCAATCATTAAAATGCCGCGCAAAATCTTGCCGCCGATACGCTGTAAGTGGGCGCGGTCAGTGACCAGCCGCACCACCTCTATTGCTTCTTCCTTGGCCTCTTCCATCCCAATGACATCCGACCAGTGGATACGGATTTCCTTGCCTTCCACGGCCTTTTTGCCAATCTGGGTAAAATGCATGAATCCGCCGCGCATTATCCAAAGATAAATGAGGCCGGATAAAGGCATTTGAATAAAGGTGAGCACGAGGAAGATATAAAAGAAAAGACCGTATTGGGCGAGCGCGGCTTTCTTAAAATAAGATTCGGAAGTTACCCAAGCGCTTATGGCGCTGTTTAAAAAGAAGGCGAAGGAAACCGCGACGATGGTTACGATAATGCCGATGATGATGGCCAGCCAGTGGAATTGCAGGAATAGCTTGATTTTGCGTTTATTCATATTTCCCAAACTAACACAGCGATATTTAAAAGTCAATCCCTTTTTTAGCAACCTGAAGAAAATTCTTAAAACGCTAATGTCCGCTAATCAAAAACTAATTACCGCGAATATATCAGCGGCAATTAGTGGCTAAAATTAGCGGCGATTAGCGTCAAAGGATATCTTTTAGAAATTCCTTTTTGACTTGACGGTTAACGACGATTGTGATAATCTAACATTCCAATTTAAGTAATGACGGTCCCGCCGTTTTGTCCTCAAAATGTATCGCGGGACCGCCTTCGGTATCATAAAAGCAATACCGCAAAAGCGCCAAATGCCGCAAAAGCGCAAAGAAAATTTTTGCGTTTTAGCGGGGTTTTGCGCTTTAGCGGTGTAAAAACCGTTTTTCTTAAACCTCATTTTCGAAGGGACAAAAATGAATAGAATTAAAAAGGTTCTGGCGCGGGAGATCTTGGATTCTCGCGGCAATCCCACTGTCGAGGTGGACTGTATTTTGGGCTCCGGGGTAATGGGTCGCTCTGCGGTGCCTTCCGGCGCCTCCACCGGCGAACACGAGGCTTTGGAGTTAAGGGATAATGATAAATCCCGCTATTTGGGCAAAGGGGTTTTAAAGGCAGTCGGCAATGTCAATGCGATAATCGCTCCTAAGATAAAAGGTATGGCCCCGGATTTCAAAAAGATCGATGCGATAATGTTAAAGCTCGACGGCACGGAGAATAAATCCCGGCTCGGCGCCAATGCCATTTTGGGCGTGTCCTTGGCTGTGGCCAAGGCTGCGGCAGCAGCCAAAAAACAGCCGCTGTATGTTTATCTGGGTGGGAAAAAGGCCAATCGGTTACCGGTGCCTTTGATGAATATCTTAAACGGCGGCTTGCACGCGGATAATAATCTGGATATTCAGGAATTTATGATTGCGCCGATTGGCGCAGAGAGTTTTAAAGAGGCGCTGCGCAAAGCCGCCGAAACCTTCCACAGTTTAAAGTCCCTCTTAAAGTCAAAGAGACTGTCTACCTCCGTCGGAGACGAAGGCGGCTTTGCGCCGAATCTTCAGTCCAACGAAGAGGCCCTGCAATTAATCGTCGAGGCCGTTAAAAAAGCCGGCTATCAGCCGGGAAAGGATATTTATTTGGCCTTGGATACTGCTGCCAGCTCTCTCTATAAAGACGGGAAATATTCTTTTGACGGAAAGCAGATTTCTTGCGATGAACTAATAAGCATCTACGAGAATTTCCTCGCCAAATACCCGATAGTCTCCATTGAAGACGGCCTTGCCGAGGACGATTGGGAAGGCTGGCAGAAACTTACTGCGCAGCTGGGCAAAAAGGTTCAGTTAGTCGGCGACGATATTTTCGTTACCAATAGTAGGCGGCTGAAAATGGGCATTGAGAAAAAGGTTGCCAATTCCATCTTGATTAAGGTAAATCAGATCGGTTCGCTTTCCGAAACTCTGGCGACCATTGCCTTGGCCAAGAAAAATAAATATACCGCGGTAATCTCGCATCGTTCCGGCGAGACCGAGGATGTGACCATTAGTCATTTGGCCGTGGCCACGGGTGTGGGACAAATTAAGACCGGCTCGCTTTCGCGCACTGACCGCATTGCCAAGTATAACGAGCTCCTAAGAATTGAAGAAGAGCTTAAGGAAAAAGCAGTTTACGCCGGGAGCCGGTGGAATAAATTATGCTGAAGAAGGCCACTTGGCTTTTTCTTTTTGCCTTCTTGGTTTTGTTGGCATTTTTGCCGAGTTACACCAAGTTGCAGGATTTAAAGCAGCGCAACCGGGAGTTTGAAGAAAAAAGCGCCAAGCTGCAACAGGAGATTGACGCCTTAAGCCAGCGGCTTTATCGTCTGGAGCACGACCCGGATTACTTAGAAGCCCTAGCCCGCGACAAGATGGGCGTGGCCAAGAAGGGCGAGGTAATCTACAAGATTGAGAAAATCGAAAATAGAGAATAGAAGATAGAAAATAGATCGCGGGGTGGAGTCCCTCGTAAACTCGGGATTCCACCTGTTGAGTCAGAATTCGCGGGGTGGAGCAGTCTGGTAGCTCGCGAGGCTCGATGGGCGCCGCCAATGGCGGCGGCCTAACGGGCTCCTTAAGCCGGAGACGGCTCAAGGATAACCTGTCAAATTCGGTGAAGCCCCTCTCTTAAGGAAGAGGTAATACCGAGCCAAGCCCCCTATTCTTGCTTTCGTCCCTAGAAATCGCATAGCGATTTCAGGGATTGAATCCCCGAAATGCTTTGCATTTCTGGGGACAAGAAAGCGTAGGGGGAAGGTGTAGAGACTAAACGGCAGGCCCCCATTCTTGCTTTCTCAAGAAAGCATGGGGGAAGATATAGTCCAGACTACAAATCCTTGACAACTTTGAAAAAGTTCTCAAGGAGCAGTGAAAACTGTAGTAGTATGCATAACCTCGAGGTCGGCCGTTCAAATCGGCCCCCCGCAATGGTTCGACGCAGGCCCGCCCTTGAAAAGGCGGGCCTTTGCTCGCCATCCTGAGCGAGGCATTCGGATCTGTTCAGGCCGAGTCGAAGGACGAATAAATTAGGAGGGACTATGCGTAAAACAGGATTGATTTTATTGGCGGTTGGTTTATCTTTATTTATCTTTACCACAGTTTCTGCCGAAGAAACAGCACAAATGACTCCCGAGGAGGCAGCAGCCGCAATCCAGCAGGCCCGCGAGCATCGTCAGGAGGCAGTGCAGGAAGAAGAGGCATTAAAGAATCAGCTTCGCGAGGCGATTCAGGCCGGCGATACGCAAAAAGCCGAGGCCCTAAGGGCCCAACTCAAGTCAACGCATCAGGAGAATGTGCAGCAAAGGCAGCAGGATTTGCAAGGTTTACGTGATACCCGTGATGAGTTGAGAGGTAACATCCCCGGCAAGCGGCCGATTATTGATCCTGAGCCGCCCGGGGTTAAGCCTCCGCCAAATTTAAAGGACCGGCTGGAAGATGTTCGCGACCGCCGGGGGGAGGTGCGAGACCGGAGGGAAGATATCCGCGATCGTCGTGAGGACATCCGCGATCGAAGAGAAGATATCTGGGATAGAAGACACGACGGTGGGATGAAGGACAAAATGGAGGATATCCGTGACCGCCGGGAAAATGTCCGCGAGAGGTTTCGCGAGAGAAACAACCGCAGGAACGCCCCGGCAGACAGTGGCATTGGCGCAGGCAGGCAGGGGTCGGGGTTCGGTAGGCGTTCGGCTATAGGCGGCGCGCCCGGCGCAGCCGGAGGAGGATTCCGGCGCCGGTAAAGTAATTTTTATAAAGGTTAGGGACAATGGGTGCGCCCCC
>JBMONJ010000008.1:0-2804 GCA_049324655.1 Candidatus Omnitrophota bacterium
GCCGGGCCACGGCCAGGAAGATTATCATACCGGAATAAAATATAATTTGCTGGTGTTAATGCCGGTGGATGATAAGGGGAATTTTGATTCTACTGCCGGCGAATTTACCGGGATGAATGTGTTCTCGGCAAATGAGAAAATTATCCAGTCGCTTAAAGAAAAAGGGGCATTGTTAGGGAGCGGCAGCTTACTACATTCTTATCCGCATTGCTGGAGATGCAAGCAGCCGGTAATCTTTCGCGCCACTGAGCAATGGTTTTTAAGTGTCGAGCATAAGGATTTAAGAGAAAAATTAATCAGGTCCATAAAGGAAGAAGTCAAATGGATTCCGGTAGCCGGCCAAGAGCGGATTTTAGGAATGGTTGCCACCCGTCCGGACTGGTGTCTTTCTCGTCAGCGTTATTGGGGCGTGCCTATTCCGGCGTTGCATTGCGCAAAATGCGGGAAGTGGGTTTTGGATGAAAAGGTGATCTTGAATTTCGCGCAATTGGTTTTGAAAGAAGGCACGGACTGCTGGTTTACGCGAAAAGTAGAGGATTTGGTGCCGCCGCAATTTAATTGTCCTGCTTGCGGCGGCACAGAATTTTTCAAAGGCAAAGATATTTTAGATGTCTGGTTTGACTCTGGCGTAAGCCATCAGGCAGTGTTGAAAAACCGTGAGGGAATGAAGCTGCCTTGTGATTTGTACCTTGAAGGATCGGATCAGCACCGGGGATGGTTTCAGGCGTCGTTGATTCCTGCAATAGCCATTGACAAGCAGCCGCCGTTTAAAGCAGTGTTGACCCACGGCTTCGTGGTTGACGGCAGCGGCCGCAAGATGTCCAAGTCAATGGGCAATGTAATTTCTCCCTTGGAAGTAATTAAAGATTTTGGCGCGGATATCCTGCGCTTATGGGTAGCCTCCAGCGATTACAAGGAAGATATTCGTATTTCCCAGCAGATTTTAGAAAGGCTTATTGAGGCCTATCGCAAAATCAGAAACACCCTGCGTTTTCTTTTGAGCAATCTTTATGATTTTAACCCGTCGGTTGACGCGTCGGGTTACGCAGAGCTTCTCGAACTGGATAAGTGGGCGCTTAGCCGGCTTTTTGCGACGATGAGTGCGGTGAATGATAGCTATGAGCAATTTGATTTTTGCACGAGCTATCGCCAGATTTACCGTTTCTGCAATGAGGAACTTTCCGCGGTATATTTAGATATACTTAAGGACCGGCTGTATACCTTTGCCGCAGACTCAAGGGAAAGACGCTCGGCCCAAACGGTTCTGTATCATTGTCTCTCGGTGCTGGTGCGGATGCTCTCGCCGATTTTGCCTTTTACTTGTGAGGAGGCGTTTAAATACAGTCCGAAGGATAAAGGAGAGGCGGCGGCCGCCAGTGTGCATCTTTTGGATTGGGCGGCCGCCGACCCCCAATGGAATAACCCGGCGGTTGAAGAAAAATTCCGTACTTTAGTAGAGTTACGCCCTTTTGTATTAAAAGCCTTGGAAGATTTTCGCGCCAGTGGTAAAATAGGCAGTTCCTTGGAGGCGAAGATAATTTTGGAGACTATTGACGGAAAGCGCGCTGATTATCTTGAAGGTTGCCGCAATGTCCTACCAGAGTTTTTTATTGTCTCGCAAGCCGAGATTCAAAAGGTTGCCGGTCTAAGCCGTGCGGCCTTGAGCGAAGAATTTAAGGACTTGTCCGTAGTGATTGAGCCAGCCCAAGGTAGGAAATGCAGCCGCTGCTGGAATTTTCGCCTTGAGGTGGGTGAGGTTGTAGAGCATCCTGATTTGTGCGGTCGGTGTTTAGGGGCGATAGATAGAAAATAGGTGTGGGTTTCGGTATAGGTATCGGTAACCTATGAGAGAGTGTCGAAAAACCCTGTTTACACCGCCAAAACGCAAAATGTCCGCAAAATCGCAAAGATTATCTCGTCGATAAATTCTTTGCGCCTTGGCGGTATTTGGCGGTTTTGCGGTGTCAAGGGTAGTTTTTCCACAGTCTCTATGACAACACCGACAACCAGAACGACAACCCGACGCCCTACTTCGCCCTGCGAAGCTTTAGCGTAGCAGGGCTTCGAAGGGCTGTCCTCCGAAGCCTTGGCGAAGGAGGACATTACCCATACCGATACCGACAACCACACCCAAGGTTTATTTAGGGCGAGTTAAGGGAGGGATTTGAAATGACCATCCAACTGGAAAATGTCATAATTGTCCCATTTTTAGTGGTGTTTTTCATCTGCTGGTTTTCTTTCAGTTTCCTCTTAATGTTTCGGCCTCACGCGTGGTTTGATTTTCAGAACCGTTATTTAAAGCAGTATGGTTTCGAGTGGAGAATCTTCGACGAGCAGAAATTCCTCAAGACTAACCACAAGGCTGGATTTTGGCTTTCGGTCTTGGGTTCCTGCTCGCTTTTGATAATCGTTGGTTATTTGACCGGCGTCATACCTATAATTAATTTTAATTGAGAAAATAACAATTAACACGGATACACACGCCCGCCTGCCGGCGAGGCAGGGATAAAAAAACGGATTGACATGGATTTAATTTTGGGAATGAGGATGAGTTGTGTGTTGTGGGGCGGGTTGTGGGAATGGGTAGTGAGTTTTTAAATCTCCCCATCCTCACAACTCACCGCCCGACTCACTACCCATAACTCACCCACAATACTCACGACTTTAATTGTCCGTGCTAATCCCTGCTTGCGGCAGGCAGGCGTTAAAAATCCGTGTGAATCCGTGTCGAAAGGGATATGATAAGAGGAAAGGTCCACAAATTTAACGACGATGTCAATACCGACGAGATCATCGCGGCCAAA
>JBMONJ010000009.1:0-18958 GCA_049324655.1 Candidatus Omnitrophota bacterium
CTGATTGAGCAATGGGGTCTTAAGCCCTATTTTTCCGTCGAGGGAGAGATCGAATTCGGTAAGGTGCCGCAGTTTATCAATGGCTTGGATGTGGCAATATTGTTTTTTAAGCCGGTAAGAAAAAATCCCGGCAATCCCCTAAAACTTTTCGAGTATCTGGCCTGCGGGAAACCGGTGATAGCCACGGATATCGAGAATTATGGTAGGTTGCTGGAACACCACTCTGCGGGACTGGCGGTTGACTCGGAAAATCCCGTCTCGGTAGCCGAAGCGATCCTAAGACTTGCAAGGGACCAGGAACTTTATAGGCGAATGAGTGCACAGGCGCGGCAGGTTGCCGTCGGGAGATTCAGTTGGAAGAACACCGCCTTGACCATAGAATCGCCTTTGAAAGGGATAATAAAATGAACAATAAGGTGCTGCGGGAATATTACGAGCTACTGGCGCAGGAAAGGGAAAGGTTCGTAAAACAGGCGAAGGCCGAATTTTCAACATTCTGAAGATGAACAATAGAGAAGTCAGGGAGTATTACGAGAAGCTGGCAAGTGAGCGGGAGAAGTTTGTAAAACAGGCGGTTGCCGAAGACCGTCACTTCTGGTCAGTCGAGTATGGTTTGGGCTTCAAAGACGAGCTCTATCGGCTCATTTTCGAAAGGATGCGCGGCCGAACTAACCTTAAGCTTCTGGATGTGGGATGCGGTTATGGTTATGACTTTGCCTTTTTAAAGGGGCAAAACCTTTCCGGTTTCGGGATTGACTTAAGTTTCTCGCAGTTAGAGCGGGCATCGGCGGATTCCAAGGCGAACTGGGCAAAACTCGCACAGGCAGAAGTGGGAAGCCTGCCGTTTAAAGACCACTCTTTCGACATAGTTATCTTCAGCGAGGTTATCGAGCATTTGCCGGATTGCCGTCCGGCACTAAAGGAGATTCACCGGGTATTAAAAGACGACGGAGTATTATTTCTTACCACCCCCAACCGCTATGACTATTTTCATTTTATCGGCAGCGGGTTAATGCCAGGATTAAGAAAATTAATTAAGAGAATAATCCAGACGCCGGCGGATATTGATTCCTCGCAGTATTCGCAAGGGTATATCGAAGAGCATGTGCATCTTTTTAGCCTGAATGAATTGACGGTCCGGCTTGAGGATGCCGGCTTTGCCGTGCGTGAGTTTTACGGCGGACGCTTGCGGGTAATGCTGCCCCGGCTCTTTGACCGCTACGCATTTTTACAACGGGTTTGGGCGGCCTTGGATAATTTTATCAGTAGATTCCCGCAAGCCAAGGTTATAAAGGCCAATTTTATTGTGGTAATGGGAAAAGAACCCCTGAAGGATGTTAATAATAAAGTGGTAGCCGGACTGGAGGAGATATTCGCCCTGCGGCCCGAGATGGCCCAAAGAGAGATTTCCGCGCGTTTTTATTCGCTCTTCGACAGTTTTTTCAAAGACCGGTTTAAATTTATGCGTTATATAGATTCTATAAAGAAAGTATTCAGTCTGGTTGACGGCAGAAATAAAATAATTCTCGACGCCGGCTGCGGATTTGGTATTATCCCGATAATCTTAAGCAGTCTGGGCGCAAAGGGTGTCTGGGCAATAGACTTTTCACCAGAGGAGATCAGCGGTTTTCAGCATATACTTTCGCGGCTGCCGCCACTGGATAATCTTAACCTAAAACCGATGGACTGCGCACGGCTTAAATTTCCCGATAATTTTTTTGATGTGGTTCTGGCTATGGACAGTATTTCCCACATCCTTAATCTGGATGCCTTTTTCTGCGAGACAAAGCGGGTTTTAAAACCCGGAGGACTGTTTTATATTTATGAAAGTAACAGCACTTTGTGTTTCTATCATCAATTGAAGCTTTTAAAATACTGGAAAATGATTGAGTGTGGTCCGGTTGATCCCCGCATTGATTTAAAAGAGCCGTTTCGGGAAATCCGCCGGCAGCTCATCCGGAAATATTTCCCTGAGATTAAAGATCAAGAATTAAGATTTTTGAGCCGCGCCACGATGGGTATGCAAGAGAGGGAGATAAAAGAGGAGATAGGGGACTATCGCCGCACCGGGAAACTGAAAAGAAAAGAGGGATTTCGGTATGTCGATCCCCGCACCGGGATGTACGCCGAAAGGCCGCTAAATCCTTTTGCCTTAAAGAAAGAGCTGCAACGATTAGGTTTTAATGCCCGGGTCCTTGCGCCTTATTTTTATTTTACCGGTTCCCCGCTTAGCCGGCCATTAGGCAAAAACTCCCTTATTGAAATTATGAAGTCGTACATAAAATTATTCATTCGGCACCTGTATCCCTTTTCGATGTTTACCACCCCAAGATATGAATTGTTGGCCGTAAATGAAAAGAGATAATCTTATCCTGACGGTGATTATTGCCTTGGCCTTTTTGGCGCGGTTGGCGGGATCATGGTACGGCTATCCTTTTGCCTTAGGGCTTTTTGACGAGAACATCTCTATTCGTCAGGCAATGGCCTTTGGGGTTACCCGCAGTTTGCGGCCTTTGAGTTTTTTATATCCGGCATTATACTCCTATCTTTTACTCGCAGTTTATACTTTGTATTATTTTTTGGGAAAGGCAGCCGGCTGGTTTGCCTATTCGGAGGATTTTGCCTTTCTTTATCTGACTAAGCCATTCGTTTTTTTCTTTATAGCCCGGCTGATTTCGGTGGTCTGCGGCAGCGCAACGGTCTTCATAACTTTTCTTACAGCGCGACGGGTTTATGATTTTAAGACCGGCCTGTGGGCGGCTTGGCTTTTGGCAATGGCCCAGACGCATATCATTCATTCGCATTGGGCCAAGCCGGATATCCTTATGGTTTTCTTGGTCAGTCTTTCCTTGCTGTTTACCGGGCTTATCCTTACTGAAGGCCGGATGCGAAATTATCTTTTTGCCGGGCTTTTCTTGGGACTGGCCACTGCCACCAAATACAATGCGGCTTTTTTGTCGGTATCCATAGTTGTGGCGCATCTTTTGACTGCCGGCAAAAGCCGCTTCCTGGATTGGCGCTTGGCAGGTTATTTTCTGATGCTGCTTATGGGTTTCTTCGTTGGCTCTCCTTATTGTCTGATTGATTTCAATTCCTGCTATAAAGGCCTGATGGTCGTATCCGATTATCTGCGCTTTGGCAGTCCGGCGGATATCAATACCCTTTCCGCAGGACAGACGGTTAGCGCATTTATGCGCGAGAATCCAGTTTTTGGCTGGGTATCGGTTTGCGGTTTGGTTTACTGTTTCTTAAGAAGGGAAAAGAGAGACAGCGTCTTTCTGGTTCCGATTTTGGCATTTATTCTGTTTGTCCTGAGGTATCCCCGGGCCAATGCCTATTATCTACTTCCGGTTTTTCCGGCAATGGCAGTAGTAGGCGCGCGGTTTTTGTCATGGATTACGGGGAAAAAATTTGCTGCGGGTCTGGGACTTATGGTGGCGGGTTTATCTGTATTCAGCGTCTTCGCGGTTGAACGTGATTTCCTGACGGAAGACTCCCGGATTCCTGCCAAGGCGTGGATTGAGCGCCATATCCCTGCTCAGTCAAGGATAGCTTTATACTGTCTGCGTTATAAAGATGGCCCGCCGATAGTTTCTTATGGTACAGAGTTTAGCTCCCTTGATTACGGTCCGAAGGCAAAGGTCCAATACTCTTCAGCGCGTCTTAAGGAGCTGCTCGATGATTATTATGCGCACCGCCAGACCTACCGGATTTACAAGTTAGAAAAGGATATTGCCGACGGGGAAAATGGCGCTCCAGCTAAAGGCGGCCCGTATTGCCGCCGCTATTATCAACAGGGCTTCAAAGGCATTGCCGAATTAAAGCGGGAAAAAATAGAGTATCTGATCCTCTCCAGTTTTTTATACGGGCTTTATGAAGACAAGCCCTTACCCGGACAGCCGCTCTACGCATTTTATCTGCGGAACAAAGAATATTTTGCCAAGCTTATGCATTCAAAAGAATTATTTCTGCTCAAAGAATTCAGCTCCGAAGGTTCACTTAGTCCGGCGATAAGGATTTATAAGCTCGTTTATTGACCATGAAGAGACATAAAGTCATTCTTTTCGTGATTGTTGCCTTGGGCTTTCTGGTAAGATTCGTGGGCTCTTGGTACGGTTTTCCCTATGTCTTGGGCCACTTCGACGAGATATTCTCGGTACGCCAAGCTATGTCTTTTGGCGCAACCCACAGCCTGCGGCCGATAATGCTGATGTATCCTACTTTCCATTCCTATATCCTGTTCGTCATTTATTTAATTTATTTTGCGTTGGGGAAAATTGCTGGCTGGTTTGCCTCGCCGGCAGATTTCGCCTTTATGTATCTGATCAAACCGTTTAGTCTTTATTTTTTAGCCCGGATGGTTTCCGTAATTTCCGGCACCGCCACGATATTGACGACTTATTTAATCGCCAAGCAACTTTACAATCCTCGCGTGGGCCTGTGGGCAGCCTGGCTTTTGGCAATGAGCACTACCCATGTTATTTATTCCCATTGGGCCAAACCGGATATCTTTATGGTTTTTCTTGCCAGCGTGTCGCTGATGTTTGCCACTTTTATTCTAACTGATCAAAGGATGAAAAACTATTCTTTAGCGGGACTTTTTGCCGGGCTGGCAGTTGCCGCTAAATACAATGCCGCGTTTGTCTTCTTGCCTTTTGCGGTTATCCATTGGTTTGTCTGTGACAAAAAAGGACTGCTTCGCCATATCTTTAACCAGAAATTATTGGGCTATTTTTTTATGATGGTCATCGGTTTTTTTATCACCTCTCCCTATTGCTTTATTGCCGCGCCCTTTTGTTATCGGGAGGTGATGTATGATTTGAATATGCTGCATTTTGGCGAGCCGGGCAATATCAGCACCTTGCCGTGGCTGTGGATAATCATTAATATCTTTTCCAATAACGCGGTTTACGGGGTAATCTTTTCTTTGGGAATAATCTACTGTTTGCTTAAGCCCAAGCGTAATCATTGGATATTGCTGGCTTATGTCCTGCCCTTTTCGTGGTTTATTGGGAGGAGCGCCAAGGTGAGCCTGCATTATCTATTGCCGATGTATCCGGCGCTTTATATACTGGGGGCAGTATTTGTCGACCGCATCTTTTTTCTGCTTAGAAAACGCAAGTTTCTAAGTATTTCTTTGTTTTTGCTTATGCTGGCGATAACCTCCATAAAGACCTATGAACTTAAGCTGGATTTCTTAGGCCGGGATTCCCGCGCGGTGGCCAAAGAATGGATAGACGACAATGTGCCGGCTGGCGCGAAGCTCGCCCTGTTTACCATAAGATACCGCGATTTGCCGCTCATACTTTCGCAGGGAGGAGAGGTTGATACTATTGACTATGGCCCCCGGGCACGCAATACTTACCGGGACGAACATTTGAATGCGCTGCTTGATGATTATTTCCGGCGCCACAAGACCTTTAGGGTTTATAAGTTGGAGAAGGAAATCCCCGGAACGGAAGTAGACAGCATACTGGCAGGGTTGGGTTTTCCCAATAACAGTTTCCTGCGTTCCTATTATCAGCAGGGCTGGAAGAGTCTTGAGGAAATGCAGGCGCAGGGTATTGAGTATGTGTTTTTGCCCAGTTTTCTTTATGGACTTTATGAAAAACTGCCGGATAAACATCATCCGCTATACCGGCTGTGCAAACAGAATCAGGAATATTTCTCAGGGCTTATGGCCTCCAAGGAAATGCAATTAGTGAAGGAAATCCCCGCAAGCGGTCTGGGGCCGACGATAAGGATATATAAGGTGAGTTACTGACAATAAAAGACGTTCGCACGGATAGACACGGATTAAAAGCCGGATTGACACGGACAGTAACGCAAACTTTATCCGTGCCAATCCGTTGAAAATCCGTGCCGAGCCGTGTCAATGGTTAAACATATGCTCAGTATATTGATTCCCGCTTACAACGAGGCGGAAAACCTTAAAGACCTCATCCCAAAACTAAGACTTATTTTGGATTCCTTGGGAGAGGCATATGAGATATTAATAGTGGACGGCGGCTCTTGTGACGCAACCGAAGAAGTTGTAAATACCCTTGGCGTAAGGTTTGTCCGGCAGGAGAGTCCCGGCTACGGCGCGGCTTTAAAAGAGGGTTTCCGGCAGGCCAGAGGCAATTACATAATCACGATGGATGCTGACTTCTCTCACGACCCGGTGTTTATCCGGCGGATGTGGGAAACCAAAGACGCGGCAGATTTAATCATTGCCTCGCGCTATTGTCTTGGCGGAAAAAGCGATGCGGCGTTAGGAAGAACGATATTGAGTGTAATTCTGAATCGGTTCTTTGCCTGCGCCCTGTCTATTCCCGTCAAAGACCTTTCCAGCGGATATCGGATGTATAGGAAGGAAGTGATAGAGGATATCGCCTGCGATGCGAATGATTACAGCTTTTTGGAAGAGCTGTTAATAAAGATTTTCGGCAGAGGCTTGAGGATTGCCGAGGTGCCTTTTCATTATCTGCCCAGAAGATCCGGCCGCTCGCATGTGAAATTGTTCAGATTCGGTATTGCCTTCTGCCGGACATTTTTAAAGATGTGGCGGCTTAGGAATTCCATTTTCTTTGCCGATTATGACGAGCGGGCCTTTAACAGCAAAATCCCTCCCCAGCGCTACTGGCAAAGGAGACGTTTCAAGATAATAATGGGCTTTCTCTCAGAGAGTTCGTCGCTGTTGGACATCGGCTGCGGCACCAGCCGGATAATCAGCGGACTTCCCAATGCAGTCGGTATGGACATCGAGCTTTTTAAGCTGCGTTATCTCTGCCGCAAAGGACATAAAAAATTGGTCCAAGCGGATATAAAATGTCTGCCCTTTAAAGACGGGGCCTTTAATACCGTAGTTTGTTCTGAGGTTATCGAACATGTGGAGAAGTCGCCTGAGAATTTACGAGAGATGTCCCGCGTGCTTAAAGACGACGGGGAATTGATACTGGGCACCCCGGATTATGCAAGGATAAGCTGGCTGGTAATCGAATGGCTCTATTGCAAAATACTTCCCAATGCCTACGGAGAAGGTCATATCAGCCATTATACCCGTCGGGAATTATGCGCGCTTTTAAAAGAGGCGGGCTTTTCGGTTTTAGACTATAAATATATCGCGGGTTCGGAGTTGATAATTAAGGCGAGAAAGGGACGCGTTATTGATTTGGACATTTGAGATTTATTTGACATTTAGAATTTGACATTAATTCATTATGATTTTAAGAAAGATATCCCGCAAAATCAAATGGAAGCCGTTGGTAAGACTGCGAAAGGCGGCGCAGCAAGCGGTTTATTTTATCGTCGGGGCAGCCGGCAGTTTTACCTTTAGTTTGCTTAGGGCTTTAAGATTATTGCCCGCGGTAAAGGTATACAAAGGAGAGGCAATAAAAAAGATTTTGGTGATGCGGCCTGATCGTATTGGAGATTTGATTTTGGCCACACCCGTGTTTGAAAATCTGCGCCGGCATTTTCCCAAGGCGCGTATTGCGGTATTGATTGCCAAGGGCAATAAGGATTTGATTGAAGGCAATCCCAGTATTGATCAGATTTTGGTGTCGCCGGTTCCTTTGCGTTATCTTGAGGCTGAGAAGTTCGACTTGGCGATTGTGCTGTATTCGGCATTCTGGACGGCAAGGTTGGCGTTCCGGGCCGGGATTCCTTTTAGGGCGGGGTATGATTTTCACGGCTGCGGCTTTTTGCTTACTCATAAAATTCCTTATGAGCAAAAAGCCGCAGCCCTTCACGAAGTAGACCGTAACCTCAACCTGCTTGAATTAATTGGTATTACCCCGCAGATTAAAGAATTACGGATAAGCGTCAGTCCTGAGGCGCAGAAGAAAATTTCCCATTGGTTGCTTTCCCGCGGTTTGTCTGAAAATAGTCATTTAGCCATAGTTCATCCGGGGGCATACGAAGAATATATCCGCTGGCGGCCGGAAGGTTTCGCCAAAGTTGCCGATTGCCTGATCGCGGATTATAAAATGCAGGTTGTCCTTTTGGCAGGCCCGCAGGAATATGATTTAGTAAGGAAGGTAGCCGCGTTGATGCATAACCAGCCGGTTTTGGCAACCGGTTTAACGCTGGGGCAGACCGTAGCGCTGATTAAACGAGCAGAATTATTCATTGGGAATTCCACCGGGCCAATGCACATTGCCGCAGCGCTTAAGATTCCCGTGGTAGCCATATTCGGCAGCCGTCACCCTATGGATGATTTTCATAAATGGGGCCCTTACGGCACCAAAAGTTTCGTGGTGCGCAGGGATGTTGCCTGTAAATCCTGCGAGCCCAGCGAATGCCGCCACTTGCGTTGTATGAAAGAGATAGAGCCGGCTCAAGTTTTAGAAGCGGTCAGGGCGGTGCGCCTATGAATGACAAACACGCCTTATTCAGAATGAAGGCGATGAAAAACAATAACCAATGGGTCTTTAAACTGATGCTGCCCTATCTGGGGAAAAATATCTTGGAGGTTGGTTCCGGCATAGGCAACCTTACCGAATTGTTGATACCCTTGGGACGCAGGTTAATCCTGACCGATGTTGATACCGAATATGTCGACTACCTGCGTAAGAGATTCGCCGGCAATCCCGGAGTTCGGATCATCCCGCACGATATTCAACGGCCTTTTCCTGCCGGCAGCCTGTCTTCTGACATTGATACGGTGGTCTGTGTGAATGTCTTAGAGCACATTAAAGATGATCACCGGGCATTGGAGAATATCTCTAATTTACTGCAAAATGGCGGGACCTTGTTTCTTATGGTTCCGGCGCTGGAACTATTGTATGGTTCGCTGGATAAGATGCTGGGGCATTTTAGAAGATACGAAAAGAACGATTTGCTTGATAAGCTGCGTTCCCGCGGATTTACCGTGGATAAAATTTATTTTCATAATTTTTTCTCAGCCTTCGGCTGGCTTCTCAACAGCCGCATTTTGAAAAGGAGATTTATTTCTCATTTTCAAATCAGTGCCTTAGACTGCGTCATCCCGGTCCTGGCGGCTTTGGAGGGAACAGCCAAATTACCCTTGGGTATCTCGCTGGTAGCGGTATGCAGAAAATACTGAAAGCAAACCTATAGACGATATGTGCGGGATTTGCGGAATTGTCGGAAAGCCGGATAAACAAATTGTGGAGGCGATGACCAAAAGGATGGTTCATCGCGGCCCGGACTGCGACGGATTCTATCTTGACGCGGATGCCGCGCTGGGGATGCGGCGTTTAAAGATTATTGACTTAAACACCGGCGACCAACCCATTCATAATGAAGAGCAATCGGTATGGGTGATTTTTAACGGAGAGATATACAATTTCAAATCCCTGCGCCGGCAGCTTGAGACAAAGGGACATTGTTTCTATACCCAAAGCGATACCGAGGTAATCGTTCATCTTTATGAAGAGTATGCGGAAGACTTTCCCAAATATCTTGAAGGGATGTTTGCCGTTGCGGTTTGGGACAAGAATAATAAACGGTTGCTCTTGTGCCGGGACCGGTTAGGGATAAAGCCTTTGTATTACCACCTTAAAGACGGACAGATTAGTTTTGCGTCGGAGATTAGCGCACTGCTTGAAAATAAAGCGATCAGCCGGGATTTGGACTGGGTTGCCGTGGATAATTATTTGACTTTTCTATATATCCCGGCGCCGCTGACTATTTACCGGGATATCAAGAAACTTTTGCCGGGAAAAATTTTGAGTTTTCAAAAGGGAAAAGCGGAAACTAAAACTTACTGGGAGCTTACGGCTGAGGCCGCGAATCTTTCTTCTGATGAGAATTACCACATAGAAAAGATTCGCGGCCTCTTAAACCACTCCATCTCCTCCCATATGCTTAGCGACGTGCCTTTAGGCGCCTTGTTAAGCGGCGGCTTGGATTCCAGCTGTGTAGTCGGTTTAATGAGTAAATTTTCCGAGCGTCCGGTCGAGACTTTTTCTTTTGGTTTTGAGCAGCGCTACAGTTCTTATAATGAATTGGATTATGCCCGGCAGGTGGCCAAACTTTTTAACTGCCGCCACCACGAGTTTATCCTAAGGCCGGATATTGAAAAGACCATTCTTCGGGCAGTGGAATTTATTGACGAGCCTTTTGCCGACTCCTCGGCCATACTTAATCTCTTGGTTACTCAGGAGGCGCGCCGGTTTGTAACCGTGGCCTTAAGCGGTATTGGCGGAGACGAGGTATTTGGCGGTTATCCGCGTTACAGCGCAGCAATGAGTTTGTCCGAATTTCGCCGCCTGCCGCTTTTTTTGCGCCAAGGTTTGCAAGGCCTGTCAAAATTTATCCCCGAGTCGCGCCAGAGCGGAAATCCGGGCGGCAGATTAAAACGTTATCTTGCTGCCGGCACACTTGCGCCAGAAGAGGCTTATGTGAGCTGGATGATGTATTTTGACCGCCAGAAAAAATCCCGGCTTTACAGCGATGATTTCAAAGCGAGACTAATCCATCAAGCCGGTTATGTTCATTTCGATTATTTCGCGCAGACTGAAAAAGGAGATTTCGCTGATCGGGCGAATTTTGTGGACCTTATGACCTATCTGCCCGACGATCTTCTGATTATGGCTGACCGGATGTCTATGGCCAATTCGCTGGAATTGCGCGTGCCGCTTTGCGACCATAAGCTCGTCGAGTATCTTGCGCTCTTGCCTTTTGCTTTGAAAATGCGCGGATTAAAAATGAAATATCTGTTTAAGAAACTGCTCTGCGGTCTCTTGCCGGAAAATATTCTTAATAAACGCAAGCAGGGTTTTTCCCTGCCTTTGGCCGACTGGCTGCGGGAAGACTTAAAAGGGATACTGCGGGAAACTTTAAGCGAAGACAACCTCAAGCGGCGCGGCTGGTTTAATCCAGGGGAAGCTACTGCGCTTATCAACGGACATCTCAAAGGCAAACAGGTCAATACCCATCAACTCTGGGCGCTGTTGATCCTTGAGCTGTGGTTTAAGAATAAAGATTAGTCGCGTAAGGCTATCAAAGGCAAGCGGAATATCTGGTTGTGATGGCGTGGGTGGGTAGTGTGTTGTGAGTCGAGTTGTGAGTAGTGAGGGTGGGGGGGGTATTAATAGACCCACGACCCATCCCCACAACCCGACCCATTACTCACAACACACCCTCATCCCCTTCTCAAATGCTTTAAAATAAGATATGCACCTCATAATCATCACCGAAGTATTTTTCCCGGACCGTATTGGCGGGGCAGGCAGATATGTCTATTCCCTTGCCAAAGGTTTGGTTACTCAGGGGCATAAGGTAACGGTAATAGCCCGTCAACTTAATGCCTTATCCTTCCGGCAGGATATTGAGGCTATAGAGGTTTTCCGGGCGGATTGGGAGGGAGTCTTTTTTGGGTTGCGGCCGTTCGTTTATCCGTTCAGCCTGCAAAGAATATTCCGGGAAATAGAAAAATACCGGTCGGTAGACGGGGTTATTTTTAACCAGCCGTTTTCCACTTTTAGTCTGCTAGGCCTTAAGGAGATCAAGAACCTAAAAAAGATTTATATCTTTCATTCTTCATGGGCGGATGAGTTAAGGGTAATGCGAGGTTATGGCCGGCTTGCCCCGGCGCAGTTATTATTACGGGATATAGAGCAGGCCGTACTAAGACGAATCCCACGGATTGTTGTCTTAAGCGAATTTTCCCGAAACCGCATTGTGGAATTGTACGGGATAGACAAGGAAAAAATTACGGTCATACCGTCGGGAGTGGATACGGATAAATTTCAGCCCGGTTTTGACAAGCCAGGTTTGCGCCATAAGTTTGGCCTGCCGCAGGAGGCGTTTATTTTATTCACCGTGCGCAATTTGGTGCCGCGGATGGGACTGGATAATTTGATTGTGGCCTTTGCCAAAGTGGTTAAGCAATTTCCCTCGGCGTATCTAATCATTGCCGGAGGAGGATTCTTGAAAAAGGATTTAAAATCCTTAGCCGGGAAATTAGGTTTGTCGGCAAGGATTAATTTTACCGGCCCTTTAAAAGAAGAAATCCTGCGCAGTTATTATCAGGCCGCGGATTTATTTATTTTGCCCACGCGCTGCCTTGAAGGTTTTGGTTTGGTTACTCTTGAGGCGCTAGCCTGCGGCCTGCCAGTCTTAGGTACGCCAGTGGGCGCCACCCCGGAGATTCTCAATAAGTTTGACCCGAATTTTCTTTTCCCCGGAGCTGACCCGGCCTCCCTTGCCGCGAAGATCATTGAATTTATCGGCAGCGGCCCGGATTTGGCGCAATTAAGTAAAAGCTGCCGGGAATTTGTGCTGCGCGAATATTCCCAAGAAAAATGGCTTAATCAAATGGAGGCAATATTTAGAAGTGGCTGAAAAAGTTTTGCATATCCATACCCGGCCCATTGTCGGCGGCTCAGGGACCAACACTTTATTGACGATGGTTGGCTGCGCGTCCGTCGGATTTGACTGCGTTTTGGCTTGCGGCGCAGAAGGTCCGCTGACTGAGGAGGCGAGGAAGAACGGTTTGCCGGTTGAGATTATCCCGCATCTTAAAAATGAGATAAATATCTTTAATGATTTCTTGGCGCTTAAGGAATTAAACGCGCTAATGGAGAAAAAGCATTTTACCATTGTGCATACGCACAATTCCAAGGCGGGAATTTTGGGCCGGCTGGCAGCGAGGCTGTGCGGCGTGCCGGTTATCGTGCATACCATTCACAGCTGCGTGTTTCAATATCCCAACTTGAATTTCATCCAGCGCCGGTTTTATTTTCGGTTAGAGAAATTTGCCGCAAGGATGACTGATAAGCTGATAGCCATTTCCGACACTTTGCAAAATACCTTTATTGAAGCGGGTATTGCCCCGGCGGAGAAATTCATCACCATTTACAGCGGCATAGAGTTAGACCGATTTCGGGCGCATGTCAACGCCGAAGAGGAAAAGGTCGCTTTAGGCATAAGGCCCGGCGAGTTAGTGGTAGGCGTGATTGGCAGGCTGGCTGAGGGCAAAGGACACGAGTTTGTGATTCGGACCATACCCTTAGTGGCGAAGGAATCGCCGAAAGTAAAATTTATTTTCGTCGGCGACGGACCGTTGAGAATAAAATTATGGGAGCTTACCCAGCAGTTTAAGGTGGAAGACAAGGTTATTTTTACCGGACAACGCAGCGACATCCCAGAACTTTTGAAACTGTTTGATGTGTTTTGTTTGGCCTCTTTGTATGAAGGTATGGGCCGGGTGATTTTGGAGGCACAGGTCGCGGGAAAGCCGGTGGTGGCGACCGACATTGGAGGCATACCCGATGTAGTCAGCAAAGACCACAGCGCGATACTGGTAAAACCCAAGGATGTTGAGGGCTTGAGCGCGGCCTTGATTAAGCTTTTAAGAGACGATAATTTACGGCTTGAGATGTCCAAGGCCGCGCAACAATTTGTGGACTACCGCTTCTCCGCCCAGAAAATGGTGGAGGATATTGTGCGGGTGTATAATGAATTATTGACTGTTAAGAAAGTGTCTTAGTAGATGGGGATTAGTAGGTAGGGGGTAGGGAGTGGTCACGGTCAAATTTTACGAGACTTATCCAATTTTTAGCGCGCGCTTACAATTGGAGTGGTCGCACTATCGCCTCGCCACTAAAGAGTGGCGCGGGGAGCGGAGAGGGTAATCGCCGCTTGTAAAAAATCCGGTTTTGTTATACTATAACTAAAGAAATGGCAAGGGCTAACTTTAGAAGGAATACGGGTATCCTTGATTTTCTCGGAAAAAAGCAATCTTAAGTCTTAAGGGAGAATTACAGGGTTTCGATGGGAAGAATGCTTACTGTTAGAGATATAATTGAGCATCTTCAGAATACCTCGTATGGTTTTCCTGCTATTGCGGGAATGGAGACGTCAGCAGCATATCTAAAAGCTGAGCCATTTTTAAAGTGGGCCGGCGGCAAGGGGCAACTTCTTCGACAGTATGAAGCATTCTTCCCAAAGGAATTTAATAATTTTCTTGAGCCTTTTGTTGGCGGCGGAGCTGTGTTTTTTCATCTCTTTAACAGCGGGAGATTGCAAGGCAAAAAGAAAGTCTATCTGCTTGATTCCAACGAAGAACTCATTAATTGCTACCTAATTATCAAAGAAGATGTCGAGGGGCTGATAAAGATTTTAAATGGTTCTATATTTATTAATACCGAAGAGATATTCTATAAAATCCGTGCAGAAAACCCCAAAGATAAATTTGAAAGAGCCGCTAGGACAATATATTTAAACAAAACCTGTTTTAATGGTTTATATCGTGTCAACAACCAAGGAAAATTTAATGTCCCTTTTGGTGGTTACAAGAATCCCTTGATTTGCAATGCTAGGAATTTAATCGCCGTGAGTTTTGCCTTACAGAATGTCGAGATTTTATGCGGCGATTTTGATAAATGCCTCGAACTTGCTGAAAAAGAAGATTTTATCTATTTCGACCCACCGTATCAACCATTGAATAAAACATCAAGCTTTACCAGCTATACAAAAGAACCTTTCGCAGAGAAGGAGCAGGTAAAACTAAACAAGGTTTTTAAAAAATTAGACAAAATGGGATGCAAAATAATGCTAAGTAATTCTGATACTTCTCTTATTCGCAAGCTTTATAAGAATTTTAGAATTGAGGTGGTATTCGCAAAAAGGGCAATCAATTGTAAAGCCTGGCGTAGAGGCGCAATCAGGGAACTGGTTATATTAAATTATTGAGAACGAGTTAGCGTGACATCTCCGAAGAGATATACCCCCTAACTCTTATTATTATTTTTACCACAATTAAGGGGGGAATTTATGGAGATGTCATTATTAGCGGCTAGGTTAAGAAAGCTTGATAAAGAAGAGAACCAAGTGATTTATACAAGCGAGAGAAATTCTCGGGTTACAGTTACGCAGACAGGCAAATTCTCTGACAACGACTACGCCGTCGGTTTAATCAGAGGGGGCGAAAAAGAATTCTATCCGACCCATATAAGATTGCTCATAGACCTATATATAAAAAGAGAAAGCAATCCCGAGGGCAGCAAAAAATTATTCAAAGCGCTGGAAGGTGTTTTTCAAGGTAAGTCTCCAGAGGATTATGTAGAGGAATTAAGAAAGGTGAATTTTCCTATGCAGTTAGATGATGTCGAAGTGAATCTTTACATAGCGCAGCTTTTAATGATTGAGCAAGATTTTAACTTTGGCCCCGGCGCGCCTAAAAAGAGCAAGATGGAGCCTCCGAGAGAATATTTGATGAGATTTATTCGCTGGGTTGCTGCTGGCGATACACAGATTGACCGGATTATTTTTGCGGCTGCTGGACGAAAATATCCCGCTCCCAATAAATATTCTAAACCAATAAATTATGATTAAGCTTCAACCCGAAAAGTTCGACTTAGAAACTACTACCGCATGGTCATTCCCCGAAAGAGGCAGATGGGCAACTCACCAACCGAATTTTAGAGGTAACTGGGCACCTCAAATTCCCCGTAATCTTATTCTGCGTTACTCCAAACCAAAGGATTTAGTTTTAGACCAACTGTGCGGTTGTGGCACTACTCTTATTGAGTGCAAGTTGACCGGAAGAAATGCAATCGGTTTCGACATAAACCCTAAAATGGTGGAGTTGACAAGAAACAATCTTAAATTTGATGTGGGTACAAGTTTTCCTGTGACTGATATCTCAGTAAAAGTAGGGGACGCCCGGAATCTTAAAGACGAAAAAGATAATTCGGTCGATTTAATAGCCACCCATCCACCATATCTAGACATTATCAAATATGGTAATGGAAAGATTGATGGAGACTTATCGAATATTCATGACATTGATAAATTTTGTGAAGAGATGAAGAAAGCGGCCGCAGAATGTTACCGAGTACTAAAGCCTAAAAAATATTGCGGAATATTAATCGGCGATACTCGGAGAAAGACATATTTTGTTCCGCTGGCTTACCGCGTAATGCAAGTTTTTCTCGGCTTGGGTTTTAAACTTAAAGAAGATATTATTAAGCGCCAATGGAATTGTACAACTACGCCTTATTGGAGCCAGAAGTCGAAAGAATACAATTTTCTGCTAATAATGCATGAACATTTATTTGTGTTTGAAAAATAAGATAGCGATTTAAAGAGCGTTCTTCGCCTAAACTGGGGCGGTAGTCTGTCAACGGGTAAACGAAACGACTCATCTTGCGCTCACTGTATAAAAGGATTTTACAAGACATGATTAATGCCCTTGGCATTGACTTGGAAGAATGGTACCACCTCTGCGGCGTGGATTATCTGGATACGCTGCGCGACAGCGATATCCTGAAGAGCCGGGTCGAGGCGAACACGGAAAGGCTGCTTGCTATTTTAAAGAAGGCCGGCGTGCGGGCGACCTTTTTTGTTCTGGGCAGTCTGGCACAGCGTTATCCCGAACTGGTAAAAAGGATTTCCTCCGACGACCACGAGATCGCCTGCCACGGTCTTCACCACCGGGAGGTTTACAAGCAGGCGCGCGAAAACTTCACGCAGGACTTGAAAACGGCAAAAGAGATTCTACAATCCATAACCGGCAGGACGGTTTTAGGTTTTCGCGCGCCAGACTTTTCCATCACTAACCATTCCTTCTGGGCCGTGGATGTGCTTTTGGAGCTGGGGTTTCGTTATGATTGCAGTATATTTCCCATCAAGCATCCGCGTTACGGTATTCCGAATGCGCCGCGTTTTGTCTATGATATAAGGGAAGGCCTTAAGGAATTTCCGCCTTCTACCTTAAGGATTTTGGGAAATAATTTTCCTTTTGCCGGCGGCGCGTATTTTCGCGTTTGCCCTTATTGGTTGGTGCGCTGGGCCATAAAAAAGGTAAATGGCGAAGGCTCGCCGGTAAATTTCTATCTGCATCCCTGGGAATTGGATCATTTACAACCGCGGATAAAGCTTCCGCCGGCTCGCGCCTTTGCCCATTATGTGAATCTTGAGGGGGCCGAAAGTAAATTCCGGCGGCTGTTAAAAGATTTTAAGTTTGCGCCGGTGTGTGAGGTATTAAGAATTATATGAGGGTGCGGGTGGGTTGTGTGTCGGGTTGTGGGGGTGAGTTGTGGGGCCCAAAACCCCATCCCCACTACTCATAACCCGACTCACTACCCACAACACACAACCCATCCAGGCCCTGATGATTATGCAAATGACATACGATAAAAACGGGGTTAAGGATTTCTTCCAGAGGCGAGTCTCTAAATTCGACTCCTTTTACGAGGAAAACAAGCCTGGGATTTGGAAATTGCTGGATTGTCTCTTTCGCAGCTCAATGCGCAAAAGATTTGTCCGCGCGCTGAAGGTGGTTGGTTGTCTTGGTTCTCCGACGGTATTGGATATCGGCTGCGGCCCGGGAAGATACGCGGCGGCAATCGTTAAATCGTGCAACGCCAAGGTATTCGGAATTGATTTCTCCCCAGCCATGCTTAAAGAGGCAAAAGCGGCGGTAAGGCGTTGCGGCCGGGAAGGGCGCTGCCGGTTTTTGTGCGCGGATTTTCTTGAGTATCCATTCAAGGAAAAGTTTGATGCGACCTTGGCCATTGGTTTTTTTGATTATATAAAATCGCCCTTGGCTCAACTCAAGAAAATCCGCGCCCTCACTTTGCAAAAAGCAATAATGAGTTTTCCCTCGCGCTGGCATTTGCGTAATATCATTCGCAAGATACGCCTGTCTTTTTTAGGCTGTCCGGTTTATTTCTATGACCGCCGGCAGATTGAGGCGTTGCTTAAGCAGGCCGGGTTTGATAAGTTTCGTATAGAGAATTTGGATAGGGATTATTTTGTGGTGTGTGAGATATAAGGAGTGTGGGTGAGTTGTGAGTTTTGTGTCGGGTTGTGGGTTGTGAGGATGGGGAAAAATATTTCCCACCCCCATTCTCACTACCCGGCCCACTACCCACAACTCATCCTCAACCCCAGTTCATTTTGGAGGAGATTATGTTAATACAGTTGGTATTGGTAATGCTATCATCCTTCGCTCTGGCATTTTTGTTGATGCCTTTTTTTATCCGTTTTGCCTACCGGTTTAATCTGTTGGATAGACCGCGGGGAAGAAAAATTCATACCCGCGCTGTGCCAACCTTAGGAGGTATTGTAATTTATCTTGCCTTTACCTTAGGACTGATGTTGGCCTTTAAAATGAACCCGGCTTTTCGTCAGGAATTTGCGTCCTATCTTGTAAGCCTGCTTATCGGCAGTGTGGCGATATTAGTTTTAGGCGCGCTTCATGACACCGTTGATATCCAGCCGGTAGCCAAGTTGATGGGGCAAATTATCGCTGCGCTGATAATCTTTATTCACGGGATAAGAATAGAAGTTATTACCAACCCCTTTGGCGGGATTTTGTACCTTCCTCAGGAAATAAGCCTTTTGCTTACCGTGGCGTGGATGGTGGCGGTGATGAACGCGATAAACCTTATTGATGGACTCGATGGCCTTGCCGGCGGCATTACCGTGATTGGCTCCACCGCGCTTTTGTGTATCGCCTTTCTTAAGCACGATATCAGTTCGATGTTTATCACCATAGCTTTAATAGGGAGTATCTTGGGCTTCTTAAGATACAATTTCCATCCGGCCAAGGTCTTTATGGGCGATACCGGAAGTATGTTTTTGGGGTTTATCTTGGGGGTTATCTCCATTCAGGGCATAAATAAAATGGCGACCACCGTTGCCCTGTTGGTGCCAATTACTGCGATGGGAATTCCTATTTACGACACCTTTTTGGCAATTATACGGCGGCTGGTTACGCACAAAAATATGCTGCACCCCGATCGCAAACACCTGCATTACCGACTGTTGGGGATGGGCATAAATCAGCGTAAGGTGGTTTTATTTTTGTATGCGGTGGCGGTTTATTTCGGGTTGGTTGCCTTTCTTCTGGTGCTGCTCCCCATCGAGTTTGCCTTTATGCTGTTGTTGCTTTTAGGCTTAGGGGTATTCGTCGGTATGAAGGCAATCGGTTTTATGGAAAGCAGACTGCGTTCCCTGCCCCGATGAGCATTCCATTTGACACCGCAAAAGCGCCAAA
>JBMONJ010000009.1:19058-22850 GCA_049324655.1 Candidatus Omnitrophota bacterium
CGCAAAGGCGCAAAGAAGTTCCTCGACGAAAAAGCCTTTGCGTTTTTGCGGTGCTTTTGCGTCTTTGTGGTGTCAAGCGATATTCTTAATGCTGTTTTCGCTTTGGCCTGCTTGTGCTTTAAGTCAGCCTTACGAGAATTTTCCCGCCGTAGTTCAGGTGCAATCCAATTTTAGCGACGGAAGACATTCCGTTGATGATTTGTGCCGAATGGCACGGGAGAATTCGGTTAAGATTCTGATTCTTTCCGATTCGCTCCTGCGGCGTTGGGAATACGGACTTTGGCCGTGGAGAAATATTATTAAAAGGACTTATGAGGAATCCTCGGTCCTAAAGTTGGGGGTGAAAAAGTATCTGGCAGCAATTGAAGAGGCGCAAAAGAATAATCCGGATATCTTGATTGTGCCGGCAGTAGAGGCGGGGCCGTTTTATTATTGGAAGGGTTTTCCTTTAAGCAAAAAGGGCCTTAGGCTGAATGATTGGCATAAAAAGGTGCTTATCGCCGGATTGGAAGACGCGGAAGATTTTTACGCGCTGCCCGTGTCTGCCAATTACCGCCGCCTGCCCCGCAGTTTAAGAGATTGGCTGCGGCTGTGGCCGGCCTTATTGGTTTTATCCGGCGTATTATTGCTTAAGACACTCCGGGGCAGGCGGCGGCAGGCCGCGTTCCTGTTGATTGTCGTCGGGGCAATTTCATTGTGGAACAATTCTTATTTTCCCGCCTCGCCATATGATATTTATCAGGGCGAGGCGGGCATTAAACCCTATCAACACCTCATTGACTTTGTCAATAAAAAGGGCCGCAGCGTGTTTTGGCTGCATCCCGAGGCCAGCTATATCCGCCGGGTCCGGGGCGTGGATATTGTGACCCATTCCTATAAAGGAGACTTGGCGCGCTCCAAAGATTATCAGGGTTTTTCCGCATTCTATTATGACAATTCCACCGCCACCCGTCCCGGCGACATCTGGGACACGCTGCTTCTTGAATATTGCGCCGGCCGGCGGAAAAACCCGGTCTGGATAATCGGGGAGCTGGGTTTTGACGGCGCTATGCAAAAAAATTTCACCGGCATTCAAACCATTTTTTTGCTTCCCCGGCTTGGTAGACAGGAGATTTACCGCGCGCTAAAATCAGGCCGGATGTATGCCAAGCAGAGTTTTAGCCCCAATGATCTTGCCTTAACCGCTTTTATGGTCACGGATACTAAGATAGAAAAGGTGGCATTTATGGGAGAGGAGATTTTTGTAAGCGGCAGTCCTAAGATTGCAGCGAGGCTTACGAACTCCCGTCCCGCCGAAGAGAAAATTATCCTGCGGCTTATTCGGGAAGGCCGGGTACTTGCCGAAACCGAGTTGCAAGGCAGCGCGATGGATTGGGAATATGTTGATAATGACATTGCGCCGGAAAAGAAGACCTTTTACCGTTTGGAGCTGGAAAGTGAATTCTGCCGTATGCTGAGCAATCCTATCTTTGTGACAATCAGGAGCAAGAGCGAGGGTGAGGGTGGGTTGTGAGTTGTGGGCGCTACCCATAACTCATCCCCATCCTCAATTTGTTTTACTTTGCCCTCATTTTGCTTTATAATTAAACTCAATTATGTACGAATCCTATTGGGGACTGAAAGAAAAGCCCTTCGAGAACACCGCGGACCCGCGCTTCTTTTATTATTCCGCCGAGCACGAGGAGAGCCTTTTCCGTCTGCTCTATGCAGTGAAGGAGCAGAAGGCCGCGGGGATGCTTTCCGGAGTCTTTGGCTGCGGCAAGACCCTTATTGCCCGCACCGTGTTGCGTGAACTGGGTAAAGATGTTTACCGCACTGGGATGATCACCAATCCGCAGATGGATTATATCGAACTCTTGCTGGCCATTGCCAACAGCTTGGGGGCCAAGGACCTGCCGAAGAAAAAAACCGAGGTTCTGACCAATGTTGTCCTGGAGACCATTTCCGAGATTCTGGAAAATAACCGCCGGGACAATAAAAAGACCGTGCTGATTATCGACGAGGCGCATGTGATTGAGGACCGCCATGTCTTTGAGGGCATAAGGCTTTTGTTGAATTTCCAGAGCGACAATAATTTTCTGCTGACGCTTTTGTTGCTGGGCCAGCCGGAGTTAAAGGAAAAAATAGATTCCAACAAGCAATTATCGCAACGCATTGCCATCCGCTGTCATTTGGGGCCCTTAGTTAAGGAAGAAACCGGAAAATATATTTATCACCGTTTGAATGTTGCCGGAGCCAGCCGGGCCATCTTCAACGAAGAGGCGATCGGCGCGGTTTTTGACAAGTCCGGCGGCATACCACGAAGGATAAATCAGATTTGCGATTTGGGGCTGTTGACGGGTTTCGGTCGTAAATTGGGAATTATCGGTCCGGAAGTCATTGACGAGGTCAGCCGCGACCTCGAGGGATAAAGGAAGGCCAAGGTATGAGCGCGGAAAATAAATACTTGGAGAAATTAAAGCAGCTGACCCTATCCGTACTGGCCGGCGAGAAGGTTAAGATTGTCCTTTTTGGCTCGCGCGGCCGCCGGGACAATCGTCCTGCTTCGGATGTGGACATCGGTCTTATTCCCGACGGCAAGTTGGACAGAAATAAGTTGTTATTGCTGAAGGAAAAAATAGAGGATTTGAACCTTCCTTACAAAGTGGAGGTGGTGGATTTTTCCCAGACCTCAGAGGATTTTAAAGAAGAGGCATTGAAAGGGGCAATTGTATGGAAAGATTACAATTAAGATATCAAGACGCGCTAAGGGCGCTTGAGACGCTCAAAGATATTTCCCGGCAGCCTTTCTCCGTGATTGTCCGCGATGCCGCGATTCAGCGTTTTGAATACACCTTTGAGGCCTTCTGGAAATTCATCCGCGAATACTTAAAAGAGAAAGAAGGCATTGTCGCTAACTCTCCCAAATCCTGCTTTAAGGAAATTTTTTCATTAGGCTTGGCCGGCGAAAGGGAAACCGAGGAACTTCAGGAAATGACTGACAGACGTAACGACACTTCGCACACCTATAAAGAAAAAGTCGCCCAGAGTATCTATGAAAGAATTGGAGACTTTGCCTTACTGATGGAGGGCGTGCTGGGTAGGTTCAAAGACCTTTAGCGGGTACGCTTGTATTTCCTCTTTACATAATATTCAGGTAATTGTATAATACCGTCGGTTTTGATGAAGCGTAAGAAGCTCTCCCGGATAAAGATTAGACGACGCTGGGTGATTAACCCCCGCACGAGGGTAAAGCCAAGCGCGAAGTTTTATTCGCGCAAAAGATCCGCCAAAGAGATTAAAAGAAGGATAGGAGAAGAGGTAGAAAATGCCGGTCATAAAATTGGGTCTGCCCAAAGGTAGCCTGCAAGAGTCAACCCTGAGGATTTTTAAGCGCGCCGGTTTTAATATCGCGGTGAACGAACGTTCCTATTTTCCCAAAATCGACGACGAGCAAATCGAGCCTATCCTTTTACGGGCGCAGGAAATCTCCCGCTATGTGGAAGAAGGCTTCTTAGACTGTGGCATTACCGGTGAGGACTGGATACGGGAAAACGCCTCCAGAGTGGTACGGGTGGCCAATTTGATTTATGCCAAACGCAGCTTAACTCCAGTGCGCTGGGTGCTGGCGGTTCCCGAGAACAGTCCGGTAAAAAAGGTAAAAGATTTAAAGGGCCGACGCATTGCCACGGAGTTAGTCAATGTCACCAAGGAATTCTTAAAGGAAAATCATGTCAAGGCCGAGGTGGAATTCAGCTGGGGCGCGACCGAGGCCAAGGTGGCTGCGGGTTTAGTGGACGCGGTAGTGGAGTT
>JBMONJ010000010.1:0-2713 GCA_049324655.1 Candidatus Omnitrophota bacterium
AAGAGGCTTTCTGCCAACGCCGTGGAATGGTCAAAGCAATTTACATGGGAAGAGGCGCACAGACAATTCAAGGAAATCATATTTGAACAGCGATTACAGTGATTAAAAGCAAGATTACAGCGATTCTTTAGGAAACTAATCGCCAGCATCCCCAATATTTTATTTGATAGATAATGAAAAGCATAGTTTTTCTTATTCCGCCGCCAAAAGACCTTCGGAAAAATCCCGACCGGATTTTCGGATGCAATTACGGCTTCTTTTCCCAGCATAATGTTTTTATGCTGTATGCGGCGACCTCGCTCAAGGAAAACGGGTTCGAGGTCGCCGTCCTTGATTGTTTCAAAGAAAACCTTTCTTTGTCCGCGGCGCTTAAGCAGCCCGCAGACGCCTATGTCTTTTACAGCGTCTTCCTGAGCCGAGAGAGTGATTTGCTGGCCGCAGAAATTGCTGAAAAGACTAAGGGTAAAGATACGCCAATTATCTTTATCGGCCCAGACCCGACATATTATCCCGGACTTTATCTTACTGCTTCTAACCGAATGGTAGTAAGGGGGGAGCCTGAGGAGACCTTGCTGGAGTTAGTCAAGAACTTTCCTCAAGGACTCAAGAATATCTCCGGCTTAAGCTGGTTTTGTGACGGCAAAATAATGGATAATCCGGCGCGCCATTATTTGGAGGATTTAGATTCGTTGCCTTTTCCTGACCGCCGGCTGTATGCCAAATTCCAAGAATACAACAATGCCAAATTCAGTCAGCTTCCCTCGACAGTAATCCTGACTTCCCGCGGCTGTACCTTTCGTTGTTATTATTGCGTGCCTAATTCTTTAAGTTACGCCCGGGAATTAGAGTGGAAGCAATACCATAAAGAAAAGCCTGCGGTAGTTAAACGCTCGGCGCAAAATGTTATACAGGAATTTCAGGAGATTTCCCGTTTGGGTTTTCGTGCGGTCTCGGTGCTCGACGATCAATTCCTATGGGAAAGGGAGCGCACTGAGGAGATTCTACGCGGGATTAAGGATTTGCATTTAGAGATTTCAATTCTGGCCCGGCCGGATTTGATAACCGATATAGAGCTCGGCCGGCTAATGGCTGCCGCAGGGATAAGGCATGTAGCCTTGGGCGTGGAGTCGTTTTCTCAGCCGATTTTGGATTACATTGGAAAGGACCTTAAGGTAGAGTCGGTTGAAAAGGCCGTGGACATCTTAAAATCTTGCGCCATCCAGCCGGAGATAAATATTTTGCTGGGAAGCTGTCCCTTGGAGACTATGCAAACCATCGAGGATACGTTTAGAAAAGTCGAGGCAATGGACATTGACATCGTGCACGCGCAGGTCTGTGCGCCGTTTCCGGGCACGGAATTTTACTTTAAGGCCAAGGAAAATCAATGGATGGTTACTGATGAGTATGTCCCCATTGATCCGGCAGTAGATGCCTTGATTGCTTACCCCCATCTTTCGAGGGAAGAGCTGATCAGCTGTATCAGGCAAATTCATCGCCGACATTATTTTAAACCCACTTATCTGTTTAAGAAATTGATAAGCGTCAGATCCATCCTTGACTTTAAAGAAAAAATAAAAACCGGACAAAGAATGTGGCAAAAATTCATTTCCTTTATTTAGATATTCAGACCGGTACCTATCATGGCGTAAACCATGGGATTGCCGTCTTGGCAGCGGTTCTGAAACAGGCCGGCCACCGGGTATCTCTGCACCATCTCACGGGAGAAGTTAATCCGCGGGAGGTCTTAAAGCAAATAGCGGATATTCAGCCGCACTTGGCGGCCTTTTCCTGCACTACCAACCAGTATGGTTTTTTAGAAAAATACGCCAAGGCTATAAAGGAAAGGTTCAATATCCCAATTCTCGTCGGAGGAATCCATGCCTCATTATGCCCGGAGGAGGTTATTGCCAACCCTTATGTGGATATGGTCTGTATCGGCGAGGGAGAATATGCCTTACGGGAACTTGCCATTCGGATTGATAAGGCACATGATTTTACAGGTATAGCCAACTTATGGATAAAAAATTCCGCCAAGGCGATTATAAAAGATAAGGTTGGGCTGCAAGTCAAGAACTTGGATGAGCTGCCCTTGCCGGACTATGAGCTCTTTGACATGCAGCGCATCTTGAGAGAAACCAATGCGACTTTATATCTGATGGGAAGCCGGGGTTGCCCGTTTGACTGTAATTATTGTTGCAATCAAGCGCTAAGCAGTATCTACGGCAGCAGTAGATACCTCAGGTCTTACAGTGTAAATTATTTGCTGGACATGATTGAGCAGCTAAAACATAAATTTAACCCCCGCCAGCTTTTTTTTGAAGACGATACCTTCAGCCTAAATAAAAAATGGTGTCTGGATTTTTGCCGGCAATATAAAGCAAAGCTTGGTTTATCATTCGGAGCCAACATCCGTCTGGACACTATTAGCGAGGAATTAATTTCGGCCTTAAAAGACGCGGGATGCAACCGGTTGAATTTCGGCATCGAAAGCGGGAATGAGTGGTTAAGAAAAAATATCCTGAATCGCAATATCAGCAATCAAGAGATAATCGAGCGGGTGGGTTTGATTAAGAAACACCATATTAAGACTTATAGCTATAATATGATGGGCCTGCCGTTTGAGACTCAGGAGATGATTCGGGATACCATTACCCTTAATCAACAGGTCGAGATTGACAGCGGAGACGTCTTCTTTTTCTATCCCTTCCCCAAG
>JBMONJ010000011.1:0-2709 GCA_049324655.1 Candidatus Omnitrophota bacterium
CGGTTTTTCTATGGATTGGAGACAGTCCTGCTGCTAACGCACCGGGCGCCAACCAGATTGTCGCTCCTACACCTCCAGCGTCGAGCCAGAAACCTCAAGGCGCGGCAAAGCCTGCCGGAAGCATATATCATTATGTTAAGACCGATGAGATGGAGACAATGCGTTTTGATGAGCCGCTCGGGTCCTTTAGGGCGCCAAATCCCGAACTGGCCGCGCTTTCCGGCGCCATCGCACCGATTGCCGACAGCGGCCCGCGCGGCACAATCCGCGGCGGGGAGGCGAATATTGTAACTCTGCCTCCTCTTTTTGAAACGCCTGCCAGAGCATCTACAAATCCTGCGCCTCAACTATCAATTAAGGAAGTTCCCGGCGGCGGAACCACTGTTTCGTCTAAGGGATTGATGCCGGTATTTGAGGACCTTAAACTATCCCATAAAGAGCTGGGTAAGGATTTAAAACATTCTCCGAGCGCGTTAAATCAACTGGGAGTCAATGCTTATGAGCAAGGCGACTTTGCTTTAGCCAAGCTTTATTTTGAGCACGCGGCAAAAGAGCTTAAATCCGACAATGGCCGCAAGGATGATGCCGGCAAAGTTTATTATAATTTAGGCGCGACTCATTATATGTTAAGCAAGACACCGCAAAAATATGATTATTATGAGGAATCTGGTGATGATGTAAGCGATCGCGCTTCTGACTATGCCGCACAACACTCAAATTTAGTTAAGGCCCAAAAATATTTCAACAAAGCCGCAGGTATTAATTCTTCCTCTTCTGAAATTAGCAAGAGCCTTAAGAAAGTCGATACTGATTTAAGCAGATTTTCTGGTCTTGGCGGCGGCACTGTCGTCGGTAACCTTGATGGAGCAAAGGGACATATTCTCGGGTACCTGTTAACCGGGCTAATTGGCTTTGGATATATTAGTTTGTTGAAAAAGACAAGGCAGGGCAATGACATAGAAGATCCGGTACGCCGTTCAAGCGGCCGCCAGAGAGATCCTAAGTTGCAGTCTTCGATTACTACTACCACCTCAGAGGACCTGTGGAGAAGCTATCAGGATTTTAACAACCGAACCCCGGCTATGTCGCGGGACGCGCTAGTGGCTATGAATTCCCGGCAATTAGATGAAGTGTGTAATCTGTTTCCTAGGCAATTTACCGTTTATTCTGACGCCACTGGATCGCGGGCCACTGCATTAGTTCCTGAAGCCCTTCTCAACGCGCCGAAAGTTTCCGGCGGCCCACGGGGAGGTTTCAGTGTTGGCTACGGTTCCCAAGCAGAAAACAGGGGACAAAACGACCTTGATTACCAAACCGATGCCCAAGGTAATATTATTTCCGCTGTAAGATTCCGGGGTTTACTCCCATTTGATCCTGCCTCGACAAATAAGATTTGGCTGCCCATAGGCGAGGGCGGTGGGGTGACAGGCAAGACCAGCACCGTAGCTCACTCCAGCATAGTAGAAATTAACGGCAAGAAATACCTGCAATTGGAAATGAAGGGTCCCGGCGACAGAATAGAAATACAAAACAGTATGCCGACCACTGGCGACGGCTCCGGACTGATTTGGGAAGGCAAGGTAGGAGATGAGTTCAATTACGATATATTTGAAAATGGCAAGGTTATCGAAAGCCACCGCTTTAGGTACTCACCGGGCCACTCTCCAGACAATAAACTTTCCGCAAAGAACGCCAACCTTTACAGGTCTCACTTTAAAAAAGGCGAGGGTAGCCATGTATTAAAGTCTGAGACTCGCCAGGCGCAACTTAATAAGCCCGACACTTGGCAATTTGCCGTTAATCCTCAACAAACTGCTGTCTTCCAAGTACTGGATGGAAAAGGAGAGCCAATTTATACCTACGAAAGAACCGAGTCTCTTTCATTAGGCAGAAAGCCTCAGCCAAGGGCAATCCAGACCGCGCTGCAGAACGCCGGTTATGATATTGGTAAGCATGGGGTTGACGGCAAGATTGGCAAGGACACCCGGCAGGCTATCAGGAATTATCAGAAAGACCACGGCCTTAAAGTTAACGGCATTGTCGGGCAAAGGACTTGGGGAAAATTAGAGCCGCAAAGCTGGGGTACTGGCACGCTAAAGCTTTCCGGAAACACTACCAATCAAATGCGCTGGTATAATGGCGAGCCAGTATCGAATATGAATATTACCACTGAGCCTGCGGGGATAACCACTTTGCCGGGAAGAAAATTGCCCGAGCCTTTGCAGCGCATTAAGAAGGTAGAAATATTCGATGTTAAAAATCCGGCTTTATCTCCGACGATTCAGGTATATACTTACCCTGCTTTTAATATTACCCTTCCTTCCAAAGTTACCACCACCTGGCCTGCGGGTTACAAATTATCCGGAACCGATATTATCTTAACCAAACCTTTGACCTTCTCCGGCGAGAGCATACCTTTTAATGTGCCAATCGAGACCAATAAAGGGACCTTATATAATACGGCAATAGGAATATCTCAAAAGGCCATCACCAAAGAGGATGTAAAAGGAATTCAGCAACAACTCTGGGATAATCTTTATGGTAAAGATAAGGAATTCACCCAGAGGATGAAGAGCCAGGGATTGACCCGCGATAAATTTGCTAATGGTATCTCTAACTCCGACACCCAGTTTGGTATTACCAGATTAAAGGAAGTCAATCTTTCTGCAGCTGAAGAATGGTATGATAAAGTAAAGAAGTCAATTGGCC
>JBMONJ010000012.1:0-19911 GCA_049324655.1 Candidatus Omnitrophota bacterium
GAGGCGCAGCTTGTCGAAGGCGGGATAATGGTAATTCCCTTGGGCGGCAGCTTGAGCCAGATGTTGACCCGGATAGAGAAAGAAAAGGGCCGGCTCAAGTCAGAAGATATCTGCGCGTGCGTCTTTGTGCCCTTAGTGGGTGAATTCGGATGGAGGCGGAATGGCGACTGAGTTCATAAAGTCCTTGCTTTCGGCGTTAGAGGGAATTCCCAAAGAAATCGTGGTAATGATTATCTCTGCCATGCCCATTGGCGAGATAAGGCTGGGGTTGCCAGTTGCCCTGTTTTTATTTAAATTTCCTGTATGGAAGGCAATGCTCTTTTCAATCTTAGGGAACATAAGTTTCATTATTCCTACCTTGTTCTTGTTCCGTCCAGTTGCGGATTATCTGGAGCGATTCGGCATCTTTAAGCAATTCTTTGACTGGTTTTTCGAGCGCACCAAGAAGAAAGCGGAAATGGTCCAGCGCTATGAGTCTCTGGGTCTCGTGGTCTTCGTCGGCATCCCCTTGCCGATGACCGGCGCCTGGTCCGGCTGCATTGCGGCTACGCTATTTAAGGTAAAGTTCCGTTATGCCTTTTTGGCCAATGTCCTCGGAGTGATTATGGCCGGGGTAATCGTTTTGCTACTTTGTTTAAGTGGAAGGTATGTGGTTGAATTATGATTCATATCTATACAGGAGAGGGAAAGGGTAAGACCACCGCGGCGCTGGGCTTGGCTTTAAGGGCTGCCGGAGCAGGTTTGCGGGTGTATATCGGACAATTTCTTAAACGGGGATGTTTTAGCGAAATCAAGGCGCTCAAGAAATTCAAGAATATTACAGTGGAGCAATTTGGCAGCGGTACCTTTGTAAAGGGCGCGGCGCGCAAAAAAGACCGGGATTTGTCCGTCCGGGGATTAGCAAAGGTGAAAGAGATTTTGCATGAAGACTACGATGTGGTAATACTCGACGAAATCATCGTCGCCTTAAATCTCAAATTAGTGTCTTGGGAGAAGACGGTGTCGCTCATTAATGATTTGCCGTCCAAGGTAGAGCTGGTTTTGACCGGGCGTGGCTGTCCCAGAGAGCTTCTTAGGTTAGCGGATTTGGTAAGTGAAATAAGGGAGATCAAGCATTATCTTCGTCGGGGGATAAGGTCCCGGCGGGGATTTGAACTTTAAGAAGAAAAAATATTTTATATTGACAAAAGGGTTATTTCAGTTATACTTAATGGCGTAGTAAACAAAAGATTAGAGGTCTTAAACTGCAAGGGGAGGGATATCTAACCTTGCAGTTTTTTTATGCAGTCATTTTACCCCGTTAGAACGAGGGTCTAGCAGGTTGGTAAATTGATGGTCTAAGGCTTCTAACGGGGTTTACTATAATTCTCTAAGAAGGAGGTAGCTTTAAGATGGTTAAGGGAACAGTTAAATGGTTCAACAACCAAAAAGGTTATGGCTTCATAACCCCGGAGAACGGCAAGGATGTCTTTGTGCATCATACCGCGATTCAGGGCGATGGCTATAAGACTTTGGACGAAGGCCAACAGGTCGAATTCGAAATCGAAAAAGGACCTAAAGGCGAGCAGGCAGTTAAGGTAGTCAAGCTATAGCTTTTAGCCTAAAGAGGGGGCCCGGCCACACTTTTTAAGAACTGAGGGCCGGGCCCATTTTTTATTTGACAACTCTTTTTTCTTTTGCTAAATTAGAGCCGTAATTTAAGAATACCGGCCAAGGGAAACTCGTTAAACTCGAGTGCGGTCCCGCCGCTGTATGAGCGGACGAAAGCTTTGGAAAGCCACTGCTTAGAGAAATCTTAAAGCGGGAAGGTAAAAGCGAGTAGGACGATGCTCAAGCCAGAAGACCTGTCGGTATTAAAGTCATTACCTCGCGGATAGGGCCAAGTAATATTTGGGTGCAACCCGATCAGTCACGAAAGTGCAGATCGGGTTTTTTCTTTTAAAAATGGCTAAGTTTGGAATTTGTAATTGGATATTAATTTGGTATTTGGCATTAGGATTTTGGCATCACGGCGATTGTCTGGCGCAGAATCCTAAGCCGCGGTACATCTCTCTCGCCCCCTCCACCACGGAGATCCTTTTCGCATTGGGTTTGGACGAGGAAATCGTCGGTGTAAGTTCGTATTGTAACTATCCGCTGCCCGCCAGACTTAAGCCGAAGATTGGCGATTTCAGCCACCCCAACTTGGAGCAGATTCTCGCCTTAAAGCCCGACTATATTTTTTGTACCGGTTTGGAGCAGGCTGCGGTTATCGTTGAATTAAGGCGGCAGGGAGTAAAGGTTTATGTTGCGGATCCGAAGAATATCGAGGAATTGTTAGACACCATCCGCGAGATCGGCGCGTTGACCGACAGGATGGAAGCAGCCATTGCATTAATCAAAAAGCTGCGCCGGGAAATCGAATCTATAAGCACTAAGACCCGGCTGGTCCCGGCAGTAAAAAGGCCCAAGGTCTTTGTAGAAATTTGGCATGAGCCGTTAATGACCGCGGGAAAAGGTTCGTTCGTTGATGAGTTAATTACCTTTGCCGGCGGCATCAATATTGCCCAGGATGTCCACCGGCCCTACAGCATCTTCAGCGCGGAAAAGGTGATCAGTCTTAATCCGGATTGTATTATCTTAGCGTATATGGACGAGGAGATGCCGGTTAAACTGGTGAAGTCGCGTTTTGGCTGGGAGGGAATTTCCGCGGTGAAGAATAATCGGGTATTTAATGATATCAATCCGGATATTTTACTGCGGCCGGGCCCGCGGATAACCGAGGGGCTGAGGGTCCTTTACCAAAAACTTTATCCTGAAGATGAAAAAAATTTTGACTAAGCAATTATTGGTTTTGACCGCGCTGCTTTTTTTGTCTATAGTCATCGGGCTATTAAAGGGCGCGGTAGAGATCCCGGCGGCGCAGCTTTTATTAGCCGAGAATGCCACTCTCTTCAATATGCGCCTGTTGAGAATTTTCACGGCGATCTTGGTCGGAAGCGGACTGGCAGTCTCGGGAATTGTCCTACAGGCAATCTTACGAAACTCTTTGGCAGAGCCGTATCTTTTGGGCACTTCGAGTGGTGCCGGGCTTGCCGCGGTCTTGGCAGTGGTCATAGGAATTTCGCGCCTCTATCTGCCGCTGGCTGCCTTTCTGGGGGCAGTAGCCAGTATCGTTTTGGTTTATCATCTGGCCCTTGAGGGAAACCGCATTAATGATAAATCGCTGATACTTTCCGGTGTGATTGTCTCTACTTTGCTTTCGGCGGTAATGGTGTTTATGGTGTCTCTTTTTCCCGAGCGGGCCTTGCATGAGATGACTTGGTGGCTGTGGGGAAGCTTACAGGTTTATGATTTTAAACTTATCCTTGGAGTTTCTCTTCCGGTAATTCTCGGTATTGCCACTACATATGGTTTTGCCCAAGACTTAAATGCCATTAGCTTAGGCGAGGAAGCAGCCTATCATTTAGGAATTGATACCCAGAAGGTCAAGAAAATCCTTATCCTCATTACGGCTTTAATTACCTCTAGTCTGATTTGCCTCTGCGGCATAATCGGTTTCGTGGGTTTAATCGTTCCGCATATGATGCGTTTGGTGGTTGGGCCGAATCACCGTAGCCTTATTCCTTTAACCTGTATCGCCGCGGCAATATTTATGGTGGGCTGCGATATCCTTTCGCGGATCGCTTTCGCGCCAGCGGAAGTTCCTATTGGAGTCATCACCGCCATTATCGGCGCACCGGTATTCATGGTCTTATTAAGAAGAGCGGGACGGATATCATGAGCGTTTTATTAAGCCTGCAAAACTTAAGCGGCGGATATTACCAACAGGAAGTCATCCGCCAGGTAAATTTAGAAATCAGCGAGGGGGATTTCTTGGGGATTATCGGGCCCAACGGTTCAGGGAAGACCACGCTTTTGCGGCTGATGAGCCGAGTGCTTATTCCCAGTTGCGGCCGGGTATGTTTTAGGGACAAGGATATCCAACGTATGGACCTTAAAGAGCTTTGTCGCCAGGCTGCCTTTGTAGCGGGAAATGGCAATTCTGCTTTTGGTCTTTCGGTTTGGGAAATGGTTTTAATGGGCCGAATTCCCCATTTAAGACGTTTACAGTTTGAAGGCAGAAAGGATTTTACAATTGCCGAACAGATGCTACTACTTACCGACACACAGGATTTAAAGGATAAGCGCTTTGATGAGCTAAGCGCTGGCGAGCGCCAGCGGGTGAGTATCGCCCGCGCCCTGGCGCAGGAGCCGCAGCTTTTATTCTTGGATGAACCGACTGCGCATCTGGACATCGGACATCAGATACAGGTACTGGATTTATTAAGCAAGCTGAATGGACATAATAATCTTACCGTGGTTATGGTTCTGCATGATTTAAACTTGGCCAGCAACTATTGCCGTAACCTTGTGCTTTTGGATAAGGGCAGGGTATTTAAGCAAGGTAGCCCCCAAGAGGTGTTGACTTATCAGAATATCGAGGCGGTGTATAAGACAGTGGTCTTGGTTAATGAGAATCCGGTAACCCGACGGCCAAATGTAATTTTAGTGCCGGGAGAAAAAACATGATAACCCGGCTCATTTTAATTCGGCATGGCACCACCGCTTGGAATCAACAGCAGCGCTACTGCGGTTGTAGAGATATCGGATTAAGCAAAGCGGGAAGACTTCAGGTAAGAAGGCTGCACTATAAACTTCAAGGGATAAAGTTTGAAGGAATTTTTTCCAGCGACCTTAAGCGCGCAATACAGACGGCCAAAATCATTTTTAAGGACAAGAAGATTACCAAGCTCAGAGGATTAAGAGAGATAAACTTTGGGGTAATTGAAGGGCTGCGCCATTCCGAGATTTTAAGGATTTATGGCGCAGCCTATACAAAATGGCTAAAACGCCCTTTTAGGAATCATCTCCCTAAGGCCGAGCAGATGGGTGATTTTAGAAGGCGGGTTCAGGCAGCCATTTCCGTAATTGTGCGTAAGAGCCGGGGTAAGACGGTAGCCGTAGTTTGTCATGGCGGCACGATTGGGGTTTTGGTAAGCAGCATAGTAAACAAAATGGATTTCTGGCAATATGTGCCTAAGGCGGCCAGCGTGACAGTTGTGGAAAGTAGGAACGGGAAATTGAGGTTGATAAAGTTTAACGATACGGTATGGGAAAAATAATCCTGATTTTGGGTGGAGCAAGAAGCGGCAAAAGCCGCTTTGCGGTCAGTCTGGCGAGGCAATATAAAAAGGTAGCCTTTATCGCCACCGGTGAGGCAAGGGATAAGGAAATGCGCTCGCGTATTGCTCTGCATAAACAGGCGCGGCCGAAATCGTGGCAGACCTTTGAGGAAACTGAAGGCCTTGCCCCATTACTTAAAAAAGTGGGCAAGGCCTTTGACTGCCTAATCATTGACTGCTTAACCCTTTGGGTTTCTAATCTCATTCTATCCGGGCATAAAGAGGCGGCGATTCTCAAGAAGGCGGAGGCGTTGTTCGAGGTTCTTAAAAAACAAAAGGGGAAAGTGATTATCGTATCCAATGAAGTCGGTTTGGGGATTGTTCCGCAGAACCGGTTAGCGAGGGTTTTCCGGGATATCGCCGGAAGGGTGAACCAATTTGTGGCAAAAGAGGCGGATCGCGTCTTTTTCGCGGTCGCCGGCATCGCCGCCAAAATAAAATGAGGGAAAAAATGAAAAATCTTATTCCGGTTATTACCGGTATTGACCAAGCGTTAATGAACAAGACGCAGCAGCGGTTGGACAATTTGACCAAGCCGCCGGGCAGTTTGGGGCGACTGGAGGAGTTGGCAAAGCAAATCTGCGCGATTACCGGTGAGGAAAATCCTCGGCTGGATAACAAGGTTATTTTTACCCTGGCCGCAGACCACGGGGTGGTCGAGGAAGGTGTAAGCGCCTTTCCCCAGGAAGTCACGGCACAAATGGTCTATAATTTTCTCAAGGGAGGCGCCGGAATTAATGTATTAGCCAAGCATGTCGGCGCAAGAGTAGTAGTGGTGGATATGGGGGTGGCAGAGGAAATCAAAAATCAAAAATCAAAAATCAAAAATTTTGTTGATAAAAAGATTGCTTGGGGGAGTAAGAATTTTGTCAAAGGGCCGGCGATGACCAAGGAGGAAGCAATAAGATCGATTTGCGCAGGGAAGGAAGTGTTCGCACAGGAATATCGCCGCGCCATTGATATTGTAGGTTTAGGAGAAATGGGTATTGGCAATACCACAGCCTCCAGTGCACTGGTCGCCTGTCTGACCAGCACTGCGGTTAAGACGGTGACGGGAAGGGGAACTGGTTTGGACGAGGTAGGATTAAGGCATAAAATTTCTGTCATCCAAAAGGCCATAGCGGTCAATAAACCGGATGCCAAAGACGCGCTGGATGTGCTTGCCAAATTGGGTGGATTTGAGATTGGCGGTTTGTGCGGGATAGCTTTGGCGGCTGCCGAAGCGAGGGTCCCGGTGGTAATCGACGGTTTCATTGCTTCGGCAGCCGCCCTGCTTGCCTTTTGCCTCGAACCGCGCATTAAGGATTATTTGATTGCTAGTCATTGTTCGGTTGAACGGGGCCATAAAATAATCTTAAAACATATGGGGTTAAAACCACTGTTGGATTTGGATTTACGTTTAGGCGAAGGCACTGGCGCGGCATTGGGTATTGGATTGGCCGAAGCCGCGGTTAAGATTTTGACGCAAATGGCGACCTTCAAAGGTGCGGGTGTCTCTGAAAAAAATAGAGTATGAAGCATCTTCTTTCGGCAATTCGCTTTCTAACCATTTTGCCAATAGGCAGAAAATATTCTTCAGAAACTTCGCTTGCCGCAGCATTGACATACTTCCCCCTGATAGGTTTGATTATAGGAACGCTGCTTGCCGGGCTCAATGTTTTCTTGTCTGCCTTCGGTTTTTCCCCGTTGGTCTCCAGCTTGATTTTAGTAGTCGCGCAAATGGTTATTACCGGTGGGATGCACTTAGACGGTTTGTCTGATACCTTTGACGCCTTATTGAGCGGAAAAGCCAAAGATGAGAGCTTAGAGATTATGCGCGATCCCCGTATCGGGGTAATGGGGGTTTTGAGTCTGATAAGCGTTATTTTGCTAAAGATCGGATTGCTCTATGAGTTATCCGGCTGGGCAAAAATTAATGCCCTGATTTTAATGTGCGTATTAAGCCGCTGGGCCGCGGTCGGTCAGATATTTATTTTTCCATATGCCCGTAATGAGGGCAAGGCCAAGGTATTTTTTCAAAACCGAAGAGCAATGACGGCGGCAACGGCCACCGTTTTTGCTATGGCCGTTGCCGCCGTTGTCGCCGGCGGATTGGGAATAGCCGCGTTATCGGTAGTTGCCGCTGGTAATTATCTTTGGGGAAAAGTGGTCTGCCGAAAACTCTCCGGCATAACCGGCGATACCTTGGGCGCTACAATCGAGCTGACAGAATTAATTACCTTGGCAATAATTTTAATCGGAGGAAAAATCTATGGATAAACCCTGGGCCATCGCTTCTTGGAGCGGAGGCAAAGACAGCTGCTTGGCATATTACAAGGCGTTAAAAAGCGGGGTTGCAGTCGGTTGCCTGCTGAATTTTATTTCCCGCGAATCAAAGCGCGGCTGTTTTCACGGTTTGGAAACCGGGCTGCTTAAATTTCAGTCCGGGCTAATTGGAGTACCGCTGGTGCAGAAAGAGGTGAGTCCGGATATGCAGAGGTACGAAACGGAGTTTAAGGCTGCGGTCGAAGAATTCAAGGCCTCTGCCAAGATTAATTCCATGGTTTTCGGAGATATCTATCTTTTAGAGCACCAGAGCTGGGTGGAAAGGGTTTGTAATGATTTGCAGATTAAGGCCATCGAGCCGCTGTGGAATAATGAGCCGGAGGGAATTATCGCCGAATTCCTCGACGCCGGTTTCAAGGCGATAATCATCAGTTGCAAGGCCGACATTATGGGGCCGGAGTTTATCGGCCGTAGTATTGACAAAAAACTGGTTGAGGAATTAAAGCAAAAGGGGATTTGTCCCTGCGGAGAGAAAGGAGAATTCCATACCTTAGTGGTTGATGGGCCAATTTTTAAGAAAGGCATCGAGATTACCGAATCACAAGTCATAAAGAAAGAAGGATTCTGGTCGCATTGGTTTTTGGATATCAAAAAATTTAACTAATGAGGAGAAGGGCAATGAAAAATATCTATTGGACGCTAATCATTTCTGGTTTAATTGCTTTGGCGGCGACGGAGTTTTCCTTCGCCGAGGACATTGCTCTGGACAAGATCGTGGTGACCGCCTCGCGGAGTGATGAAAGCCAAGACGGGGTCTCCCGCGAGGTAGATATAATTACCGGCGAGGAAATCGAGAAGTCGCAGGCTGAAGATTTGTCCGAACTTATAAGCGGGATTACCTCGGTCAATATCAGTAATTATGGCGGGATGGGTGCCACGAAGAATATCCGGATGCGCGGCTCAACCGCAGCCCAGGTTTTGGTTTTGATTGATGGCCGGCCTTTGAACAGCCCGCGTGACGGCGAGGTTGACTTAAGCAACATTCCCCTCGATAATATCGCAAGAGTAGAGATTATGCATGGGCCCGGCTCAAGCCTTTACGGCTCCTCGGCTATGGGTGGGGTGGTGAATATCATCACCAAAGAGCCGCCGTTAGAGGGGCGGGAGGGTTCGTTTACTACCAGCTTTGGGACTTTCCGCACCTATATGGAGAAGTTCAGTTTTGGCGCGGGAGACAAAAACTTAGGCTTGCTTTTAAGCGGTAGTTATCAAGGCAGCCGGGGTTTCCGCGCCAATTCAGACTTCGAAGGAGAATACCTGAACGCGAAATTTGTTTATCAAGCCGGGGAAGATAATAAGTTAACCTTGAATACCGGATGGCTCAAGAATCGTTCCGGGACCCCGGGGTCGATTACCGCTGTGGACCTTGACGATCGTCAGCGGGTGGCAAAAAATTTCTACGACCTTAATTGGGACCTTAAAACCTCGGAAGGGTTTGGGGTAAAGGCCAGAGTTTTTCAAAATTATGACCGGCTGGAATTTATTGAAAATACTGCAGGCTCAATCTTTGACACGGCTAATAGCCATGCCGTACACACTACCAAGGTAAGGGGAGGAGGGTTGCAGCTTAACCGAAGTTTCAGCGATAATTACGAGGCAATCGCTGGTTTTGATTACACGAACAATTTGAATAACAGCACAGCTTCGGCAAAACACCAATATCTGGTGCGCGCCGGATATTTAGAGAACCGGCTGGATTTATCCGATACCCTGCACCTTTCGCTTAACGCGCGCGTGGATGATTATTCCAACTTTGGGGCCGAGGTCAGCCCCAGCTTTGATTTTCTTTACCGGATGTCTGAAAAAATCCGTCTACACGGTTTGATTAGCCGTTCTTTTCGCGCACCGACCTTCAATGACCTTTATTGGCCGGACGAAGGCTGGGCAAGGGGTAATCCCGACTTAAGCCCGGAAAAGGGGATGACCTATGAATTAGGAGTAGAAGCAAATGTGGTTAAAGGATTAACTACTGATTTGGTCTATTACCGCAGCGACTTTAAGGACCTCATCAACTGGTCTGAAGAGTCCGGAGTCTGGACCCCGAAGAATGTGAATTCGGCGTTAATCCACGGCGTCGAATTCAAAAACAAAATAGCATTAATGGCGGAGCTGGAATTGGATTTAAATTATACCCTGCTTATCGCCAAGGATAAGGAAACCCATAAGTATCTTATTTACCAGCCAAAAGACAAGGTTGATTTCGTCTTGGCGCACCACAACCTTATGGGAATGCGGTTAGAGTTGAACGGAGAGTTTACCAGCCGAAGATACCACGATGCCCAGAATAATACCGTGGTAAAAAGCTTCTATGTTCTGAATTTTGATGTCTCAAAAAAGTTCAACGAGATGCTTACCGGTTATGTTTCCATTGATAACCTTTTGAATTATAAATATCAGGTGATCAAGGACTATCCTATGCCAGGTTTTGCCATTACCGGCGGGATGAAGTTAGAATTTTAAGCCACCTACCTTTACAAAAGCTGTTTTTGATGCAATAATAAAAATATGAGTCAGGGCTTGAGCTTTAAATGGTGCCTGGGTATCTCGTTGGTTATCCACGCCATTATTCTTGCGGCTTTGCCGGCCTTACCCGCTTACCGGCTTAACCGGTCCCTGAAGAAGTTAGAGATTACTTACTATCAACTGCAGCATTTATCCGATGGTCTGCAACCAAAACCGAGCGATCTAAGGATATCCCGCAAGCGGGATATCCGGGAGGAATTGGGCAGAATGAAAAAGGTACTTCCGGTTCCGGCACCCCAATCCCAAGAGAGTTCCATAAGGAAAACCGAAGTTGAGCAAAAGCCCATTACGGTAAAACAGGCCGCGCTTAAGAAACGTATCACCCTGCCGCCGGTAAAGTCCGAGAAGATGAAGAACCCGGTTTATAACAACTATTACCAGATTGTGCGCGAGAAGATCCGTAGCCGCGCCTATAACCTTTATTCCCAATTTGAGACCGGCGATGTCTATCTTACCTTTGTGGTAACTTCCGACGGCAGATTAAAAGAGGTTAAATTGATTGAGGAAAAATCCCCTGCTGGCGGTTATCTTAAGGAGATCGCCATAAGGAGTATTCGTGATTCCTCGCCTTTTCCCGCCTTTCCCGGCAGCCTGCAATTTCCCGAGCTGTCCTTCAATGTAGTCATCTCTTTTGAGGTTAACGATTAGGGCGGCTTTCGCTGCCGTTGACAGAGAATCTATTAAATGCTATGATGTCTGATACATTCTTAGCGCGTATTTTTTCTATATAAATTATGTCCTTGGCAATTTCGACTTCGTGGAATGCCGCTTTGCATACCAGCGGTAAAGACCTGCTGACAGATTTAAAACCTCTGGGGATTAGTGAGCTTGAACTCAGTTTTAATCTTACCCGAGGAATGGTGGAAGAGATCGCCGCTTTGCTGCCGGAATTCGGTTTTCAGGTGGTAAGCGTCCATAATTATTGTCCCATTCCCGACGGTATTGAGAGGCAGCGCGCCTTGCCGGATTGTTATTCTGTAACTTCCTTGAACGAAGACGAGCGGCGCCAGGCAGTATCTTTTACCAAACGCACCATTGAGACAGCTTTCCGGCTGGGTGCCCAAGCAGTCATATTGCACGCCGGCAGAGTAGAGATTCCCGACCGCACGCGCCAACTCATTGATTTATTTAACGCCGGCAAGGCGCGCGGCGAGGAATATGCCCGTCTCATCGAGCTGATGACCCGGGAGCGCGAAGACAATCTAAAACCCTTTTTGGAGCAGCTGCTATTAAGTCTCGAGGAGCTGTTGCCGTACGCCCAACAGAAAAATATCAAATTGGGAATTGAGAACCGTTATTATTTCCGGGAGATTCCTTCGTTTGAAGAGCTGGAGTTGGTCTTTGAATGTTTTGATAGGCTGCCTTTGTTTTACTGGCATGATGTTGGCCATGCCCAGCTTTATGAGAATTTAGGTTTGCAGAATCATCTCGATTATCTTAAGCGTTATTCCCGCAAGCTGCTCGGGATTCATTTGCACGATATTAAGGGCACCGATGATCACCTTGCTCCCTTGTGCGGAGATTTTGAATTTAGTAAGCTGCTTCCTTTTATAAAAGCGGATACGCTGAAAGTTGTTGAGGCGCATCAGCCGGCGAGCGAGGCCGAAATCCAGAATGCGGCAAGATATCTAAACCAACTTTTCGGAGGTGGGTGAGTGGAAAAAGAATTCTACGCGGTCAAGGCGGCCCTGGTCAAACAAGTTTTGGAAAGAGTGCGCCAGCAGTCAGGCGAGGTTTCAGGCTCCGGATTGCAACTGCACCGCAGCGCCGAAGCGGCTTTGCGGACGGTGTTGCGAGAAAATCGCAGCCTCCATCTTTCGCATCAGGAATTCAACGATGTATTGACCGAGATAATCTCTGATCTTTTGGGACTGGGCCCCATCAACGCGTTGTTAAAGGATTCCGAGATAGCGGAAATAATGGTGAATGGTCCCAAAGAGGTATATGTGGAGAAGGGCGGCAGGCTTGAACTTACCGATATCGTATTTGATGACGAAGAACATTTATTATCGGTGGTGGAAAAGATATTGGCGCCGGTTGGCAGAAGAATCAGCGAGTACGAACCGTATGTTGATGCCCAGCTCAAAGATGGTTCGCGGGTGAATATCATCCGTTCGCCGGTCACCGCCAATGGGCCGGTGATGACCATCAGAAAGTTCTCCCACCGCATCTTTAACCTCGAAGACCTTATCGGCCTGAAGACCCTGGATAGTTTTACCGCAGAATTTCTTAAGGGCTGCGTATTGGCCAAATTGAACATCCTGATTTCCGGCGGCTCCAGCTCCGGTAAGACTACGCTTTTAAATGTTCTGGCATCCTTCATCCCCGAGGGAGAACGGGTGATTATCATTGAGGATACCCGCGAAATTCACCTTTCCCGTCGTAACAGCGTTTTTCTCCAGTCCCGGCTGCCCACCATTGAGGGTAAAGGAGAAATAACCATCCGGCATCTTTTAAGGAATGCCCTGCATATGCGGCCGGACCGGATCATTATCGGTGAGGTAAGGTCCGAAGAGGTTTTGGATATGGTTCAGGCGATGAATACCGGCCATGAGGGTTCTATGACTACCTTACATGCAAATTCCTCTTTGGATTCCTTGGAGCGTTTGGAGGTCTTGATGCTTTTGGGCAGCCAGAATATGCAAAGCATAGTTGCCAAGCGGCAGATAATCTCGGCGGTGGATATGGTGGTCAATATGGAACGTTTTTCCGACGGCAGCCGCAAGATCGCCCAGATAAGCGAAGTAGTCAAAGGCGAGGAATATTTCCTGCAGGATATTGTGAACTTTGAGGAAGAAACCAATTCTTTTAAACTTACCGGCAAGGTCCCGGCCTGCTACCCTAAACTTAAGAAACACGCCGGCTACTTTGCCAAGGAATTTGAATCAGTCTAAATCTAAGATGCGCGAACCGGCAGTGGCTGGGCAGTTTTATCCTGCCGCAGCCGAAGATTTAAAAAATAATCTCACCAGTCTAATTGGCCGTCGGTCCAAGACCGATGAGGTCAAGGCGATGATAATGCCACATGCCGGCTATATCTATTCCGGTCGGGTGGCAGGAGCTACCATTGCCGCGGCAAATTTAAAATCACATTATGTCATACTGGGGCCCAACCATACGGGAATGGGTGCAGAATTTAGTCTTGCCTCGCAAGAAGACTGGCGCACGCCGCTGGGATTAGCAAAGGTGGATAAACCACTCGGCGAGTCCCTGCTTTCTGGCTCAAGAATTTTTAAAGAAGACACTTCAGCGCATACTTTTGAACATTCTATTGAAGTAATCCTGCCTTTCCTGCAATATTTTCTGGCTGATAATTTCAGCTTCCTGCCGATAATCATTCGCTCTTCGCAATTGGATAAGCTTAAAAAGGCTGGGGAAGAACTGGCAATGACCGTAAAGAAAACGCCAGCAGCCTTAGCGACGATTATCATTGCCAGTTCAGATATGACCCATTTTGAGTCGCAGGAGTTGGCGAATGCCAAAGATAAAGAGGCCATCGGCGCCGTGCTTAATCTTGACGCCGATGGCCTCTACCGTAAGATAAAGGAAATGGATATCTCGATGTGCGGGTTCGCGCCGGCGATAATTATGTTGACCGCGGCAAAATTATTGGGTGCCAGTCGGGCCCAGCTCGTAAAATACGAGACCAGCGCGGAAACCAGCGGCGACTATGACTCGGTCGTAGGATACGCAGGGATAATCATAAGTTAGAAGAGGAGGTAAGGGCAATGATTGATAAAGAGCTTTTGGATATTTTGGCCTGTCCGGCATGCAAAGGCGATGTGGAGCTTAAAGACAACAAGATCGTCTGTAAACAGTGCCATCGCCGCTACCCAATTAAAGACGGCATTCCGGTGATGCTCATTGATGAAGCAGAGCGAGGATAGCGATGAAGAAAATCCTGGTCATTCACGGCCCTAATCTGGATTTGTTAGGAGTGCGCGAGCCTGAAGTCTACGGCCGCACCACGCTTAAGGATATTAATTCCAAATTGAAGACCCTTGCCCAGCGCGCAAAAGTCGGATTAAAGATCCTCCAGTCCAACCACGAAGGCGAAATCGTTGACGCCATTGGCAAGGCGGGGGGAAAATTTGTCTGTATCCTCATTAATCCCGCGGCCTACACTCACACCAGCGTTGCCATTCGCGACGCCATTTCCGCATCCGGGGTGCCCACCATCGAGGTGCATCTATCAAATATCTATTCCCGCGAGGAATTCCGGCGCCATTCCCTGATTTCTCCGGTAAGCCGCGGCTGTATCTGCGGCCTCGGGGTAAACAGCTATATCTTCGGCCTGCAGGCAGCCATTGACTTGGTTAAGAAGAAGTGAATCCCCGCCTTTTAAGACTTATCGCCAAATTTTCCCAAGAGAAGATTGACGCGATTCTGTTGAGTCATCCGGTCAATATCTCCTATTTATTAGAGCGGGAATCCGTTGACGCGTGGCTTTTGCTGACTCCGGATAAATGCGTTTACCTTACTGACTTTCGCTATGTCGAAGAGATGAAAGGTCGGCTATCCAGGGAGATCTCGCTTTATCAATTTAAAAAAGACATCTTTAAGCCCATTTATCGGCTTTGCCGCCGAATGGGGATAAAAAATTTAGGCGTGGAAAGCAGGGGCATCTTGCTTCTGGATTATGAAAAGCTAAAAGCCGCTTTAGGAAAGGAGGTAAGGCTGAAGCCCACGCACAATTTGGTTGAGACCTTAAGACAAATAAAAGAACCTGCAGAAATTGAGAAGCTGCGTCAGGCTGTAGCCTTAACTGCTCAGGCCTTTGACTATCTAAAAACCATCATTCAACCCGGAAAGAGCGAGAAAGAATTGGCGTTGGCCTTGGAAGATTTCGTCCGCAGACAAGGCTGCCGGCTATCTTTTAAACCGATTATCGCTTCCGGAGTCAATTCAAGCTTTCCCCATGCCCGAATTTCGGATAGAAAACTCAAAGAAAACGAAGCAATTACCGTCGACATCGGGGTTGACTGCGACGGCTACAAATCCGACTTGACAAGGGTATTCTTTTTGGGTAGAATACCCAAGCTGTGCCGACGGATTTACCGGATTGCCCGGGAGGCAGAGGAGCAGGCAATCAAAGCGACTTCCGTCGGTAGCACTACCTTCCGCCTGGATTCCCTTGCCCGTAACTATATAAAACGGAAAGGATTAGGCAGATTTTTCGGTCACTCTTTGGGCCACGGTGTGGGCTTGGAGGTTCACGAGCTGCCAATGGTTTCTTGGAAGAGCAATGTCCCGCTGGAAAAAAATATGGTTTTTACCCTTGAGCCGGGGATTTACCTGCCGGCAAGATTCGGCGTAAGAGTAGAAGATATGGTATTGGTCAGAGACAAGGATTGCGAGGTGTTGAGTGGCTTTATCCATAAATCAGATTAAGGCAGGTCTCACGATTCTTTATGAGTCCGAGGTCTATATGGTGGCGGATTACCAGCATGTAAAACCCGGCAAGGGCGCCGCTTTCGTACGCACCAAACTTAAAAACCTTAAGACTGAGTTGATGAAAGAGGTAACCTTTAAGAGCGACGACAAAATTGAAGAGGCCTTTATCGAAGAGCGCAAGTTGCGATTTCTTTACTGCGCCGGAGAACTGTTTCATTTTATGGATCAGGAGAATTATGAAGAGGTGGCGATTTCCCGGTCGCAATTAAAGGATGCAGTCAAGTATCTTAAGGAAGAAATGGATATCGCGGCCTTTGAATATAAAGGGCGGGTAGTAAAAATCGCTATTCCCAATTTTGTCGTGTTTGAGATTACCGAAACCGAACCCGGTATTAAAGGGGACACTGCCAAAAGCGGCACCAAGCCGGCCAAAATTGAGACTGGCGCAGTCATCCAGGTGCCATTGTTCATAAATGTCGGCGACCGGATAAAGGTGGATACGCGCTCGGGAGAATATGTGGAAAGGGCTTAAGCCATGAATCTTAAAGAGATCAAAGAGATGATTAATCTTATGAATGAGAATAATCTTCTCGAGTTAGAGATCGAACGCGAAGGCCTGCGCATAAAGCTCAAGCGGTCCGGCTTTGAATCTGCAGAAATGCGGCCGCCGGTGGTAGAATATAAAATTGAAAAACTACCCGTTGCCGAGACGCCTGCCGCCTCCCCCGTGCCGGCAGCTGAAAAGACCATGGGCAAAGCTACGGAGATCCGCTCGCCGATGGTTGGCACTTTTTACCGCGCCCCATCGCCGGAAGCTGCCCCCTTTATTGAGGTTGGTCAGGAGGTAGAAGTAGGTCAGGTCATCTGTATCATCGAGGCGATGAAGCTGATGAATGAGATAAAGTCCGAGGTAAAAGGCCGCATCGTCGAAGTATTAGTAGAAAACGCCGAGCCCGTGGAATTCGGCCAGCCCCTGTTTCTCGTCGAGACGTAACACGGATTCGCACGGATTTAAACGGATTAGCACGGATTAACTTTGCGTTATTGTCCGTGTTAATCCGTTCTTTATCCGTGCATAAATTGTAAACAACGATGTTCTCCAAGATCCTGATCGCCAATCGTGGCGAGATCGCCGTGCGCATTATCCGCGCCTGTAAAGAGTTGGGTGTGCATACTGTCGCGGTGTATTCTCAAGCCGATAAGGATTCCCTGCATGTTGGTCTTGCCGACGAAGCAGTCTGTATTGGCAAGGCCTTAAGCGCAGACACCTATCTTAATATTCCCGCCATTATTTCTGCCGCAGAAATCACTGATGTAGAAGCTATTCATCCCGGTTACGGTTTCTTGGCCGAGAACGCTCACTTCGCGGAGATTTGCGAGAGCTGCCAGATAACCTTTGTCGGTCCTTCTCCGCAAGCCATGCGTCTGATGGGCGATAAAATGGTGGCCAAGGAGACAATGCGTAAGGCCGGCTTGCCGATTACCCCGGGCAGCACCGCGATCATTCACAGCAAGGAAGAGGCCTTAAAGATCGCTAAACGGATAAAATATCCAGTGATTATCAAGGCCGCTGCCGGAGGCGGAGGCCGGGGTATGCGCGTCTGTCATAATGATGTCAGCCTTATAAGCTCTTTAATGACCGCGCAGGCTGAGGCTGAGGCGGCCTTTGGCGTGAGCGATGTATATATTGAAAAGTATATTGCCAAGCCGCGCCATGTGGAATTCCAGATCCTGGCTGACAATTACGGCCATATCATCCAGTTAGGGGAAAGGGATTGTAGTATCCAGCGCCGACACCAAAAACTTTTGGAAGAGTCTCCTTCGCCGGCCTTAGACTCCAAGCTGCGTAAAAAAATGGGCGAGGCTGCGGTAAGGGGTGCCAAGGTAGTCAATTACCGTAGTTGCGGTACTATTGAGTTTCTCTTAGACGGCAGCGATAATTTCTATTTTATGGAAATGAATACCCGGGTTCAAGTCGAGCATCCGGTAACCGAGATGGTTACCGGAATAGATATCATCAAGGAACAGATAAGGCTGGCTGCGGGTGAGAGGTTAAATATCCGTCAGGAGGATGTTTCCTGTTCCGGCGCGGCCATCGAGTGTCGCATTAATGCCGAGGACCCGGCCAAAGATTTCATCCCCTGTCCGGGCAAAATTGATAACCTGATTCTTGCCGGCGGAAGGAATGTCCGGGTGGATACTCATGTCTATCCCGGATATGAAGTAAGCCCCTTTTATGATTCGCTTTTGGCCAAGCTTATAGTCCATGGAGAAAACCGTCAGGAGGCGATTCGTATAATGCGCCGCTCGCTTGAGGAATTTACTGTCTCGCCATTAAAGACCACTATCCCGTTTCACCTTAGGATTTTAAATCATCCCCAGTTTATTAAGGGGGATTTCTCCACCCATTTCGTAGAAGAGCTGTTGAATGAAAATGTAACCGTGAGGTCAACATGAAAGATACTTTTGCTGATTTAGGCTCGGTAAAGATTCATAAAGAGGTGATTGCCGCCATTGCCTCTATTGCCATTTCCGAAACCGATGGCGCAATAAAACTTAAGACCGATTTAAAGAGCAGCCTTAGCGAGTTTTTAGGTAAGAAGGACTATCCGGGGGTCAATGTCGCTTTTGACAAGAGTAACCGGGTCAAACTCGAGGTGCATATCTTAGTGAAATACGGTTATCATATTCCGGATGTGGCTTTAAAGGTTCAGGAGAATATTCGCTCCTCAATCGAGAAGATGACGGATTTGGATATTTCCGATATCAACATCAATATTCAGGGCATAGAGAGGGGGTAGGCAATGCGGTTCTTTACCTTTATCGGCGTGGTATTTTATACCTTGATACTCTGGCTGTTAGGTGGTTTGATTATTGGTTTTTGTCTTCATCTTATTCAGATTGCCGATGTCACGCATATCCTGCAGGCAGTATATACCTTTAATGATTTAAGGATTACCACCGGTATTATCGGCGTGCTTTTAATCCTGCTGAGTTTCTCCTTTGCCCGGCTAATCTTAGGCAGGATGCAGAAAGAAAGGACCATTGCCTTTGAAAATCCTTCGGGTATGGTCACTGTTTCTCTCTCTGCAGTCGAGGATTTAGTCAAGCGCTTGTCTTTACAACTGCCGGAGATCCGCGATACGCGGCCTGAGGTGATTGCCACAAAAAAAGGTATTGAGATTGATTTGCGCATTGTGCTGCGTAGTGAAGTGAATATCCCGGATTTGACAGCAAGATTTCAAGACCTTATCAAATCGCGTATTCAGGAGATTCTTGGAGTCGAAGAAGCGGTAACGGTGAGGGTTCATGTTGCCAAGATTGTCGGTGATGAAGAAGAGAAAGGCAAAAAGAAGAAAGGCGCTGCGGAAGAAAGGGAAGATTCAGCAGTGCCGTTTCAGGGCTACAGCAAACTTTAGGAGGAAGAGCGAATGAAGAGAGTTGGCATACTTACCGGCGGAGGAGATTGTCCGGGTTTAAATCCGGTTATCCGGGCGGTAGTGAGAAAGGCATTGTTAGAGGGTTATGAAGTAGTGGGCATTAAGAATGGCTGGAAAGGGCTGATCGAGGTGGATACTGTGAATCTGGACATCAAGTCGGTATCCGGTATCGTCCACCGCGGCGGCACCATCTTAGGCACCAGCCGCACCAATCCCTACAAAAAACCCGAAGACTTAAAAATGGCGCTTGCCAATTACCAAAAGTTGGAACTTTCTGCGTTGATCGCTGTGGGCGGTGAGGATACCCTCGGCGTTGCCAATAAACTTATTGGCGAGGGTTTAAATATTGTCGGCGTGCCCAAGACCATTGATAATGATTTAAACGGCACTGATTATACCTTTGGATTTGATACCGCGATTAATATTGCTATGGAATGCATTGACCGTCTGCATACCACTGCCGAGAGTCATCACCGGATTATGGTGGCTGAGGTAATGGGTCGGCATGCCGGATGGATCGCCACGGAGTCAGGGATTGCCGGCGGAGCGGATGTAATTTTGATTCCGGAAATTCCCATCGACATTGCAGAGGTCTGTCAAGTAATCAAAAGGCGCCATAGCCGCGGCAAGACTTTTAGTATCATCGTGGTGGCTGAAGGTGCGCAGTTCAAAGTCGGCAGCGAGTCAAAGGAGATTACCCAGGATGCCAAGTTGGATGAGTTCGGACATGTGCGTTTAGGCGGTATTGGCGAGATGCTAGCCAAAGGAATCGAGAAGCGCACTGGTTATGAGACGCGGGTGAGCGTTCTGGGACATATTCAGCGCGGCGGCAGTCCCACGGCCTTTGACCGGGTTTTGGGCACCCGTTTTGGCGTAAAGGCTATGGAGTTGGTTCTCGCCGGCAAGTTCGGGTTTATGGTCAGCCTGCAGGGAAATAAGATAACCGCGGTGCCTATGTCCGAGGCGGTTAAAGAGTTGAAGACGGTAGATAAAGAGCTTTACGATATTGCCAAGGTGTTCTTTGG
>JBMONJ010000012.1:20011-22684 GCA_049324655.1 Candidatus Omnitrophota bacterium
CCGGCAAGTTCGGGTTTATGGTCAGCCTGCAGGGAAATAAGATAACCGCGGTGCCTATGTCCGAGGCGGTTAAAGAGTTGAAGACGGTAGATAAAGAGCTTTACGATATTGCCAAGGTGTTCTTTGGATAAGCCGATGAAAAAAATAATTGAAGATGTCCTTAACGAATCCATATTCGTTAAGGAAAACACCCTCCAGAGCCAAAAAGAGATAATCGTCTCGATTGCCAAGGCAATGATCAAGTCGCTAAAGAATGGCGGCAAGATAATCTTCTGCGGCAACGGTGGTTCGGCAGCTGACAGTCAGCATCTGGCCGCCGAAATCGTTGGCCGTTTTCAAAAGGACCGCCGGGCCTTGGCCGCGGTTGCCCTTTCTACGGATACTTCGATAATTACTTCCTTGGCCAATGACTTTGGATTTGACACGGTTTTTTCCCGTCAGGTAGAGGCCTTGGCAAAAAAAGGCGATGTGTTAGTGGCGATTTCCACCAGCGGTAATTCCGCGAATATCCTTGCTGCGGTTTTAGCAGCGAAAAAAAAGGGAGTCATTACCGTTGCCTTTGCCGGAGGAGAGGGTGGAAAATTAGCCAAGCTTTGCGATATAAGTTTAATTGTGCCTTCGCATGTAACTGCCCGGGTACAAGAGACGCATATTACGGTCGGGCATGCCATTTGTCAGTTGATAGAAAAAGAGATTTTTAGTTAACCGTGAAAGCTTCGCGCAAGATTAAGCATATAAATGAACTGTGCCGGATTGTCGCGGCTTTGCGTAGGGACAAAAAAGATATTGTCTTTACCAATGGCTGTTTTGATATCCTGCATGCGGGCCATGTCAATTATTTGGAAAAGGCCAAGGCGTTGGCAGATGTTTTGATCCTTGGCTTGAACAGCGACGCGTCGGTGAAAAGATTGAAAGGCAAGGCGCGCCCGATATTCTCACAAGATGATCGGGCGCGCCTTTTGTCTTCTCTGGATTGTGTGGACTATGTAATAATCTTTAATGAAGACACGCCGCTGAAACTCATCCGCGCCTTAAGACCGGATATCCTCGTAAAAGGCGCGGACTGGAAAGGTAAAGGGGTGGTTGGCACCGAACTGGTAAAATCCTATGGCGGAAAGGTAAAATTGATTCCCTTGCTTAAAGGGCGCTCCACCACTCGCATCATCGCCAAGCTTTGCCGGTAATGCTCAAGATAGATAAAAAAATCTTGCGCCTCATCGATGCTAATCTTAATCGCGCCAAAGAAGGTTTGCGGGTTTGCGAGGATTTGGCGCGTTTTACCCTGAATGCCCGCGCCTTGACTGAAGATTTAAAAAAAATCCGCCATGGTGTTTTTGTCGCGATTAAGGTCTTGGCGCCGGATTTATCCGTCATATTGGAATCCCGCGATATCCGGCAGGATGTCGGAAAAATGACTACCCGCGCCGAGCTGTCGCGAAGGGATTTAGAAGATATCTTTTTTGCCAACATCCAGCGCTCTAAGGAGGCAATGCGGGTTTTGGAAGAGACCTCCAAGCTGTATAATCAGAAAGCCAGCCGGCAATTCAAGATTTTGCGCTATAAAATTTATGATTTGGAAAAACGGTTTGCTCTATTGCATTTTGGACCAAGACACACTTAAGGGTAGAGCTCCCTATAGTGTGGGAGAAAAAATAATCTGTTCAGGCGCAGACCTGATTCAGATAAGAAATAAGTGCGGCCTGCCAAAAGATATTCTCAAACTCGCAGGCCGCCTCAAATCTCTCTGCCGCCACAAGGGTGTTAAGTTAATAATCAACGATCGGCTGGATTTGGCGCTTATCGCCGATGTGGACGGCTTGCATATCGGACAGGAGGATATCCCGCTCAAAGCCGCCAGAAAACTCCTGGGAAAAAATAAAATCATCGGGGTTTCCTGTCATAGCTTAAGTCAGGCGTTAAAGGCCCAAGGCGAGGGTGCGGATTATGTAAGTAGCGGCCCGGTATTTGCCACGCCTACCAAGCCGCAGTACCACCCGGTTGGCTTGGGTTTGGTCGCTTTGGCGAAGAAAAAATTGAAAATTCCTTTTTTTGCCATCGGCGACATTAATCTTGGTAACCTGAAACAGGTTTTGGCAGCGGGAGCGGAAAATATCTGCGTCTGCCGTGAGGTTTGTTTGTCTCGTCATCCGGCAAGGATGGTCAAGAAATTAAAATCAATACTTTTAGCAATTCAATGACGCAATTAGAGCTGGCCCGAAAGAATAAAATTACTCCCTTGATGCGTATGGTCGCGCGCAAGGAGGCGCAACCTCCCGAATACCTGCGCGACGGCATTGCCAAGGGTACTATTGTAATTCCCGCTAATCTTGGTCAGCACATAAAAAAACCCTGCGCCATTGGCAAGGGATTAAGCACCAAAGTAAATGCCAATCTTGGCACTTCCACGGACCGGCCGGATCTTAATTCGGAAATAAATAAACTTAAAACTGCGATTGCCTGCGGCGCGGACACAGTGATGGATTTAAGCGTAGGCGGAGATTTAACTGCTATTCTCAAAAGATTACTTTCGCTTTCCTCGGTGCCCTTAGGAACCGTACCAATATATCAGGCGGCGGTAGAGGCGCAGAAGAATAAGGGTTCTTTTTTAAAGATGACCGGCGAGGATTTTTTAAGGGTAATCGAACAGCAGGCAAGGCTGGGAGTAGATTTTTT
>JBMONJ010000013.1:0-2686 GCA_049324655.1 Candidatus Omnitrophota bacterium
GGCCTTTTCACACTGGCAATTGCCCTGTCCGGATCCTTCAAACCGTGTCCGGTCAAGATGCACACTATCCTTTTCGACGCTAAACCGTCAAAGAAACCCTTGGCCTTAAGTTTAAGCAAACCCGCCACTGAAGCTGCGGATGCCGGCTCTACAAATACCCCTTCGCTTACCGCCAATAATTTATACGCCCCCAGAATTTCCGCGTCAGTTACTGTATCAATTAACCCGCCGGATTCATCCTGTGCCGCGACCGCTGCCTTCCAGCTTGCCGGGTTGCCGATTTTAATGGCCGTGGCAATGGTTTTCGGTTTTTTGATTATCCGGTTTTTTACAATAGGCGCACTGCCAGCTGCCTGAAACCCTAACATCTTGGGCAAAGAATTTATTTTTCCCGCGGCTTTATATTCTTTATACCCCTTCCAATAGGCGGTGATGTTGCCCGCATTGCCCACGGGAATAAATTGAAAATCCGGCGCCGCATTAAGGCAGTCGCAAATCTCAAAAGCCGCGGTCTTCTGCCCTTCAATACGATAGGGATTCAGAGAATTAACCAAGGTTATCGGATATTTGGCGGAAATTTCCTTAACTAAACTCAGGGCTTCATCAAAATTACCTTTTATTGCCAAAACCTTGGCATTATGAATTAAAGCCTGCGCCAATTTGCCTAAGGCAATCGCTCCATCGGGAATCAGGACGACGCACTTTAAACCTGCCCGCGCTGCAAATGCCGCAGCCGAGGCCGAGGTATTTCCCGTCGAGGCGCAAATGACCGCCTTTGCGTCTTCCTCTTTGGCCTTGGAAACCGCCACGGTCATCCCGCGGTCCTTGAAAGAACCAGTGGGATTTAGACCTTCGAACTTGAGAAAGACCTCGTAACCCTTCCCCAGTCTTTGCGAAAGTAACGGGGAAAAGATCAACGGCGTATTACCTTCGTTAAGCGTGACCACCGGCGTCTTATCAGATACCGGAAGGTATGGCCGATATCTTTGGATTACCCCCTGCCAATGCATATTATAAATTCTCCATTCGGATAGCCACGGGTTTCTCGCGGATTACTGCCATTTGGTAAATCTTCTCCAAGGCCAGACGCATATTCCTCTCTTTGGCCTCGTGAGTTAACATCACCACCGGCACTGCCGAGGCGTATTTTCTTTCTTTTTGCGAGACGGAAGAAATGCTTATCCCGTATTTTCCCAATACCCCGGCAATGCGTGCCAAAACCCCGGGCTTATCAATGGCCATAAAGCGGATATAAAAACGGGTCTCGATTTCATCAATGCGTTTTAAGCGGCGCGCCGGGATATGCGAAGGCAAGAGTTTTCGCTGGATACCCCCTTTAAGTAATATATCCGAGGCCAAATCCGCCAAATCGCTGGCCACCGCGGATGCCGCGGAGAACTTTCCTGCCCCCTGCCCATAGATTAGGATGTCGCCGGCCAAGTCAGCTTCAAGGTATATTGCGTTATAGATCCCACTTACTGAGGCCAAGGGATGGGACTTGGCGATCAGTGTCGGATGCACCCTCACCTCTAAGGCGTTTGCGCTTCTTTTGGCAATGGCTAAGAGTTTTATTCTCAAGTTCATCTCATTGGCGAATTTTACATCAGCCGAAGAAATATCCGCTATCCCTTCCACAAAAATATTCTTTATGCTAATCAATCTTCCAAAGGCCAGATAAATCAAAATAATTAACTTGTGCGCCGAATCAAAACCATTGATATCCAAGGCGGGGTTGCGCTCAGCAAAACCTCTTTCCTGCGCCTCACGCAAGGCTGCTTTAAAAGTAGAACCTTCCTCGGCCATTTTACTGAGAACAAAATTGGAGGTGCCGTTGATGATACCATAGACCGCGTTGAATTTATTGGCAATCAGCCCTTCACGAATGGTCTTGATAATCGGCACACCTGCGCCGACTGAGGCCTCGAAATAAACATTGCGCCGGCTTTTCTCTGCCGCCTTAAAGATCTCTTCTCCTTCTTCGGCCAAGACTGCCTTGTTGGCCGTAACCACATGTTTCCCATTGTGCAACGCCTCGACGATGAATTCCTTAGCCGGATGCACGCCGCCGATAAGCTCGACGATGACTTCTAATTCCTTATCCCGCAGGAGCTCCTTGGTATTGGAAGTCAAAATCCCCGGGCTTAACCTTATCCCCCGCGGCGATTTCAGGTCTTTATCACAGATTCTTTTTATGACTAATTCCGCGCCGACTTTACCGGCAAGGAGACATTTACGCTCACGGATTATCCGCACCAGTCCGGAGCCCACATTACCGAAACCTAATAACCCGATATTTATCTTTCTCATACCCCTTCCTTCTCCTTATCACGCTTTAAAAATACCTCAATAGCCTTGGCGACATAATGACGCGCTTCTTCGTCTAACTCGGTGAAGATGACCCGCGTGTCATATATCATATCCGCGATTATCTCTTTACTCTCAAGGACTTTGGCCTTCATTAATATTTTATCGCGGATAAATGGCGTTTGCAGTTCGACGATCAAGGACGTCTCTGGCGGATAGCCGCACGAGGTAACAAACCGCATGCCACCGAGGCTTATATCTTTGATTTGGGAGATATCAAAGGTGGTCGCGGGATCGGATTCGACATGATAGGCAACCACGAATTTACGTTTTAACCTCTCATGTTGCCTTCGCTCTGTTTCGGCCATTTTGCACCTCTTTA
>JBMONJ010000014.1:0-2655 GCA_049324655.1 Candidatus Omnitrophota bacterium
TATCACAGGTAAAACCTCCTCTCCCGCAAAAACCCAAGGCACCAGTTATTGCTCTTCCGGCGCCACGGCAATAATCAAAGCCAGCCAGTCCGTCGCCGCCTTCGGCGTTGACGCGACTGTCGCCGGCTCCAGCCCGGCCACAACGAATTCCTCTTCTGCGACTAAGGTTTTCAAGCCGCTGTTCATTTTAACCGCAATTACCCTTTTCTTATTCGCTTCCGCCAAGGCGCAACAGGGCGAGTTAGTGCAATTCCCTTCGTCTCGTAATATATATACCGGACAAATCTCTTATACGCCGGTTTATGTTGTAAGTAAAGACACCACTTCTACTGAGGCGGGCCCGATTATTACGCTGTATACCAATCAAGAATTTGTCGGCGCATCCGGTTTTAATGCGATTCTTCCCAAAGACAGAAGAGTAGTAGTCGCGCTGGGAAATATTGAATCCGAAGCAAGAGAAATAGAAGTGGCAATTTCTCAAAATAAAATTCCCTCCCGGCTGATTGAGGGCGCGCAGGAATATCAGGACAGCACAGCGTACTTGGCGCGTTTGAAGCTTATCTATCTTGATTTTGTCCGTCGGGATTTTGCCGGTAAAAGCGCTGAACAGATTCGGCAGGCGTTAAAGGAGCAGGTCAAATATCATGAATTAACCCACAAGGCAGCCGCTTTAAAGGGGTACCGGGATACGGAAAATTTAGCTGACTTTCGCTCCATAACGAAAGTCGCCGCTCCTTTCTATAATTTGGCACAGTTATTTATAGAGTCAGGTAGATTCGATTTATTGACACTGATTATTTTCGGCGAAGAGATTGGCTCTCCATTTAGGTTCACGGATGAAAATGGATTAAACAAATGGATAGCCGCTTCCATCATTCCTCTTAATAGAGCCAAGTTGGTTAATGCGGCCAGACAGACTTATGCTCACGTTGCCAATCGAGGTGATGTCTTTGTTAAGGCGGTAATTGAGAATCATCTGCAGAGCGTTGAGAGAAGCGCCAAGATTGCTAATTATTTCCATACCGTCCAATACTGGCAGGAGGTTTTCTCGGCAGAAGGCGCAGAAGAAAAGACCACAAGAGGAATTGATTTAGTTACGCCCGGCGTTGAAGAGCTTATAGAGAGATATAACTCTGGATTATCCATTAACGCCAGTATCTTTACTGCTACTATCCGCAAGAATCTTTTGAGAGTTAACGGCGGCTCCTCGCCCGCCTCCAGCCCGGTCATCTTGAACGCCTTCCCGGTCAAGGCGCTGGTTGAGCAGGCAATAAGCCATTTCGCGAAGACTTTGGAATTTTATACCGAGAGCTTGGTTTATCCCGGCCTTGTCCTAATATCGCTTGGTCTCGCCAGCCGGCTGGCAGCCAAGCGCTGGTCTACGCAGTTAACCCAGTTATCCGCTTCCCTTATTTATCTTCGCGCCCGGTTAAAGATTAAGTGGCGCTCGATGTCCCGCAAACCAGCGGATGACTTGGGAAATATAATGTCCCAATTAGCGGAATATCAGCATATCACAGGTAAAACCTCCTCTCCCGCAAAAACCCAAGGCACCAGTTATTGCTCTTCCGGCGCCACGGCAATAATCAAAGCCAGCCAGTCCGTCGCCGCCTTCGGCGTTGACGCGACTGTCGCCGGCCAAGCGGCTCAAGCCTCCCTACATACTACCTACTTATCTCTACCTACTGACAATGCCTCCAGCCCCTTGACCCGAATTCTAAAAAGAATCGCCATAGGATTAACCGCTGCCTCCTTGTTATTCTTCGCCTACAATGTGCTTAAGATTTTTGTTATCGCGCCTAATTATTTGGTTTGGCTGCGTTGGGTTGGTGTTTTGTCTGCTGCCGGGGCTGGCGTGCTTTCCTTAGTCGCACTAAAGAAGGCCATTGTTTGGCAGAGTTTCGCCAGGGTGAAAAGCGCTAAGGCATCGGTTATGGCGCCGCTGACGATGATTATTGTGTTAGCCACGGCATTCAATATCATTGCCATAAAGCAGGGGATGAAGACTCCACATATTCTTCGCGAGCAAGTCACCCAAACCTTGGCTTCTATTGACAAGACAAGTGAATTTATCTCCACCGATAGTTCATTAACTCAATCCAACGAGGGTATCCTCGCCAAGCCAACTTCGGAAATAAGACACCGTACTTATACAATGCATCATACTGTGGCAGGAATATTCCGGACGGACGAGACCGCACATGTAATATTGGTTCCTATGGGAGACAGGTATCAATTGGGAGTTGTGGCAAGCGGCAAGGTGCCTTTTGCCGAAGGGACAATGGAGCGGATGATCAGCCGGGACCCGGAAGTGATTATAGCTATGAATGGCGGGTATTCTGATTGGGATGACGCTGGTTGGTCGGTCTGGCCCTCCGGTTTAATTGTATTGAATGGCAACGAGGTTAGCGGATACTCGGCAAAGGTTAAGACCGAATACGTCCTGGTGATTACCGCAGAGGGCAGGATAATCATCGCCCGCGTCGAAGACTATCTTAATGGCCGTCCTCCCTTTGATAAAGGACTTTCCGGATTGACCGCGATTCACGCCGGCTTTCCGCTGATGCTCAACGGTCAAGCTGCTCCGTTTGCAGACAGAGAAGCGGAGATTGAGCAGAATCGTTCTTGGGGTATTATATTTCAGTGGCTTGACCG
>JBMONJ010000015.1:0-17906 GCA_049324655.1 Candidatus Omnitrophota bacterium
GCTGCATTAATCCTTCCTGCCCAAAACAATTTGAGCAGGGATTACTGCATTTTACCTCCCGCCTCGCCATGGACATTGAAGGTATGGGCGAGGCGGTAGTCGAACAACTGATTGCCCATAAGCTGGTCGGGGATTTCGCGGATATCTATCGGCTGAAAAAAGAGAATTTGCTAAAGCTGGAATTATTTGCCGAGAAGCGCGCTCAGAATTTATTGCAGGCTATCCAGCGCAGCAAGGCCCAGCCGCTTTCCCGGTTGTTGTATGGTTTGGGTATTCGCCATGTCGGAGAAAAGGCAGCTTCGGTTTTAGCCGGCAGATTCCGTACCATGGATGCCATAATGAAGGCAAAGGTAGAAGATTTCGACCGCATCCCGGAAATTGGCGCAATAATCGCCCAAGCGATTGCCGAATTTTTTTCCCATCCTGAGATGAGGCAGCTTATGTTAGAATTAAAGGAAGCCGGCGTTAACTTAGTGGAGCCGGAAAAAAAGATAAGGGCATCGGGGATTTCCGGCAAGACCTTTGTCTTTACCGGCGAGCTTGCGGGGATGACGCGTGAAGAAGCAGAGGCCAGGATAAAAGAATTTGGCGCCTCCGCCTCTTCCAGCGTAAGCGGCAAAACCGATTTTGTAGTGGCAGGGAAAAATCCCGGCTCCAAGCTTGCCAAGGCAAGACAGTTGGGGGTTAAGATTATTGACGAGAAAGAGTTCCTTAAATTAACCGAGGAGAGATAGGTGGAAAGGAAAACGGAATATTTCAGAAAGGGCATTAGTGTTTCCATCGCAGTCAGCCTGCTTTTTTTATCCGGTTGTCAAACGCTTAAGAAAAAGTTCACCCGCAAGCCTAAGGGTGAAGAGGAAAATGTTGAAGAGGTGATTTATGCGCCGCAGGATTATCCGGCCAAGGTGGTAAGCACCCAAGAGCTCTACCGTAATTATTATGCCCTGGTGCGCGGCTGGGCGCAGGAATTAGACGATGCCTTGGTCGAGGGCGGCAATCACAAGCGGCAAGTGATGTGTATTACTGAGATGGTTAATAATCTCAATAAAATGCGCGACCTCCTGACGGTGGAGGCCCAGCCGGGAATGGATAAATACATCGCGTTGGTGGCGTCTCTACGCGACGCGATTGCCGCAGGCAAAGCCAGCAGCGCCGATTTTTACTGGATGAAGGTTAAATTAGACAGCGTTAAAGCCAGAATCGCCAGGGATTATTTGCCCAGCAAGATGAAGGGCCGCCTTATACCTTGATATGTTCTTAAAAAAGATTATTGTCGGAGATTTGGAAGAAAACTGTTATGTCTTGGCTGATGAGGCCGCCCGCAATGCCATTATTATTGACCCCGGAGCGGATTATGAGCGTATCTGCAGGGTTCTGAAGGAAAATCGGCTTAAGGCGCGTTTAGTAGTGAACACCCACGGCCATGCGGATCACATCGGTGCGGACGCGGATTTCAATCTTCCCGTGTATATCCATAAATTGGATGCCAAGTGCCTGCAGGACCCGCAGTTTAATTTGTCTTTTTTGGTGGGCGCGCCGTTTTCCGTAAAGCTCAAGGAGATAATTACCGTGGAAAACGGCGCGCTCATCAAGTTAGATTCCCTTGCTTTAGAAGTAATCCATACTCCGGGGCATACCCCGGGCGGCATATGTCTTAAGATGGACGATTTAGTTTTTACCGGCGATACCCTGTTTTTCGGCGGGGTAGGCCGGACGGATTTTCCCGGCGCCTCTGAGCAGCAGCTTTTAGCCTCAATTCGCGACCGGCTTTTAAGTCTCGATGATACGACCATAATTTATCCCGGACACGGTCCCAACTCGACCATTGGCAATGAGAAACACCGCAATCCTTTTTTGAGCAATGCGTGAAGTCATCGAGGAGTTTATCAATTATCTTTCCGTCGAAAGAAATCTCGCGCAGAATACCCTGTCGGCTTACCGCCGGGATCTTAATCAGTATTTTAATTTTTTGGAGGTCCGTAAAATAGGCCTATTGGACAAAATCGGCAAAGGGGATATTACCGCGTTTATGTTCCGTCAGAAAGAAAGAGGTCTTGCAGTTACCTCGGTAAGCCGCGCCTTGGCCGCGATAAAAATGTTACATCGTTTTCTGATGCGCGAAGGTTTTAGCCATAGCGACCCGACGGTTTTTTTGGAATCACCTAAATTGTGGAAACGAATACCCGAGGTGCTTTCTATTGAAGAAGTAGAGGCGATGATTAAAGCGGCACCGCCCCGCGGCGTTGAGGGTATTCGCGACAATTGTATTTTAGAACTTCTTTACGCCACGGGAATGCGCGTGTCCGAGCTGACGGCCTTAAGTCTTGCGGATGTGAATTTGGAAGTGGGGTTTGTCCGTTGTCTGGGCAAGGGGCAGAAGGAAAGGGTGGTTCCCGTCGGGAAACGGGCGATAGTGTCGCTTTATCGTTATCTAAAGAAGTCCCGGCCCAAGCTTGTTAAGAAGGATGCCGATAGGTTCTTCTTAAGCCGCTTGGGCAAGGGCTTGAGCCGTCAGAGCATCTGGAAGATAATCAAGAAATACGCCAAGGCAGCGCGGATAAAAAGACCGATTAAGCCGCATATCCTGCGGCATTCCTTTGCCACCCATCTTTTGGAACGCGGGGCGGACTTGCGCTCAGTGCAGGAGATGTTAGGGCATTCGGATATTTCCACCACGCAGATTTACACCCATGTGAACCGGGAGCATTTGCGCAGCATTCATCAGCAATTCCATCCCCGTCCCTGAAATGAAGACTATGATTTTAAGCAGACTTCCTCCGCAGCAATTAAGGTTAATAAAGAGCATCGGGGCGCTCGCCAGTAAACACGGCTTTCAAGTTTATCTGGTGGGTGGGATAGTACGCGATCTTTTGCTGGGCCGGGAGAATTTAGATTTGGATATCGTGGTGGAAGGAGATGGTCTTGGATTCGCCCGCCTCTTGGGCGCGAAGCTCTCTTCGCTTACCCTTTTTCATCATAAATTCAATACCGCGGCGCTGCGTTTATCCGACCATTCCCGTATTGACATCGCTTCCTGCCGTAAAGAAACCTACGCGCATCCCGGGGCTTTGCCCAAAGTCGAGCCGGGAACCATTGAGGATGATCTTAAGCGCCGGGATTTTTCTATTAATGCCTTGGCAGTTTGCCTTAACCATGAGCGCTTTGGCGAAATGCTTGATTATTGTAGCGGCTGGGAAGACCTTAAAAAGAAACGGATAAGCGTGCTCCATGGTTCGAGTTTTATTGACGATCCCACGCGTATTCTGCGGGCGGTTAGATTTAAAGAGAGATTTAATTTCTCTTTTTCTGCGCATACTTTAACCTTGCTTAAAGACGCGCTTAAAGCGGATGCCCTTAGTTTTGTCAAGCCGCCGCGGCTTTGGCCGGAGATCGTCAAGCTGTTAAAAGAGGATACGGTTATCAGAAATATCCTTTTCATCGAGAGGCTATGTAAGTGGCGATTCTTAAGTCCGGCAGTGCGCATTGATGCCAAGACCAAAAAACTGCTTAAGGCAATTTCTCGTGAGATAGAATGGTTTAACCGGTGTCTGCCGGGCCGCCGGAAGCTTGATGTTTGGTTGATTTATTTTTTCGCCCTTTTGGAACATTTGACCGGCGGCCAACAGCGATTGTTTTGTGAGCGGTTCAACTTAAAAGCCGGAGACCGTAAGCGCATTGAAAGCATCGCGTTATTTAAGCGGAAGAAATTCTTAAACGCCATTGAGGCAAGCCATCCTTCTTGCAGTAGTATTTATGGTGTACTGCAGCCTTTAAGTTACGAGGCAATTCTTTTCTTCAAAGCCAGGACTAATTCCGTCGGGGCAAAACGCAATCTCGCATTCTTCTTTAAGACTTCCAACCTTAAGCGGCTGGATGTCACCGGCGAGGATTTAAAAAGTATGGGATTTAAAAGCGGGCGGGAGACCGGCGCGCTGTTAAGGCGGGCGCTGTGCGCAAAGATTGACGGCGAGATATCCGGCCGCCAGTCGCAGTTGGACTATTTGCGCAGACTGATTAAAAGAAAAAGTTGAAATTCTTTTAACAACAGAACATAAGATTGCGAGGATGTGGGTGGGTTGTGAGGATGAGAAAGATAATAATCCCCACCCTCATCCTCACTACCCGACCCACTACCCATAACTCATCCCCATCCCCATAAATATTTTGACAACAATGACCATCGGTCTTCTAAAGCTGACCTTTCATTTGCCGGAGTGCGGCTCTTTAAAAGAGAAGCGCCGGGTGTTTTTGTGCCTGCGGGATCTTTTGAAAAACCGTTTTAATATCTCGCTCGTCGAAGTCGCCGAACAGGATAAATGGCAGAAAATGGTTTTGGCCGTGGTGGCAGTGGGCACCGAGCAGAAAGCCGTGGATTGCAGCTTGGCGAAGATAGTAGACTTGGCCAAGGAATTCGACGGCGCGGAATTGCTGGATTATAAATTAGAGTGGCTGTAGCTAACGCGAAGGAGTGAAATGGGCAGACTTGATAAAATCAACTCGGAGTTAAAAAAGGAAATCAGCGAGATAGTTCAATACGAACTTAAAGACCCCCGCTTGGGCCTTATCACCATAACCGCCGTGGAGATAACCCCGGATTTGCATTACGCCAAGGTGTATTTCAGCGTTCTTGGCAGCGTGCAGGAAGAGGCTAAGGCTGAGCAAGGTTTGCAGTCTTCTGCCGGATATATCCGCAGACTGATTGGCGAAAAGATTAAGATGCGCTACACGCCTGCGCTATCGTTTAAGTTAGATAGATCCGGAGAACACAGCGTAAGGATTTTCAAACAATTAGAGGAGATTAAAAATGAGCGTAAAAAAAGTCCTCGCCGAAGTAAAAAGGTATCGTAGATTTCTCATTTGCGCACATATAAATTTGGAAGGCGATGCCCTGGGCAGCGAACTGGCCTTGGCACGGTTGTTGCGGAAATTAGGGAAAAAGGCATATGTGGTAAATCAGGACCCAGCGCCCAAGCTCTATGAATTTCTACCGGATATGGGAAGTATTTTAAAGCCAAGAAAGGGTTTAGACTTTGATGCGGTCATTACTGTAGATTGCTCGGATTTTGAGCGTATCGGCAGTGTAAAACATCTCCTTAGTAAAACTACCCCAATAATCAATATTGATCACCACGTGGGCAACTCCCGTTTCGGGACGGTTAATTGGATTGATGCCGCGGCCTCCTCGGTGTCGGAAATGATTTATGTACTCTACAAAAAAGCAGGAGTTAGAGTTGACCGCGAGGCAGCCCGGCTTTTATACACGGGGATTTTGGTGGATACCGGCTCTTTTCGTTTCGAGAACACCTCGGCGCGCACCCACGCGGTAGTTGCCGAACTTATGGACTTCTACCCGTTACCCGTCAGAGAACTTTACAGCTTGGTATATGGTCGCCTGCCATTGGAAGAGGTAAAGTGTCTGATTAAACTTGCTGCCGGTTTCAGCGTGGACCGCAGCAAAAAGATAATCTGGATAACTTTGCGCAGGGGAGCTTTGAATGAAAAGGCAATGAAGACCGATGTCTCTGACTACCTCTTTGATTTCCTGCGTTCGATTGACGGTATTGAGGTGGCATTGATCTTTAGGGAGATAGACAAAAACCAGGTCCGGGTAAACTTGAGGTCGCAGGGTAGAGTTAATGTTGCCAAGGTCGCCCAAAGATTTTCTGGCGGTGGCCATGCCAATGCCAGCGGCTGCACGATAAATACCGGTTTGGCTACGGCGCAGGAATTGGTCTTAAAGGAGATAAGGAAGAGGTTGTAAAGTATGGATGGTCTTCTTTTAATTGATAAACCAGCAGGCGTGACCTCCCACGATGTGGTAGAACGAATCCGCCGGCGTTTCGCAATCACCAAAGTCGGGCATGCGGGTACTCTGGACCCGATGGCTACCGGATTGTTGGTGGTTTTGCTTGGTAAGTCCACCCGGTTATTCTCTGAATTATCCGTTGCGGACAAGGAATATGAAGCGACATTAACTTTGGGGCTGCAGACGGAAACCGGCGATATTGAAGGCCGGATGATAACGCAGTCCTTATTCGAGAAGATCGACGAGGAGAGGATCAAGAAGGTATTCGCGGGATTTATCGGCGAACAACATCAGGTGCCGCCGATGTATTCCGCGCTTAAGGTCCGGGGAAAGAAACTTTATCAGTTGGCCCGAAAAGGGGCGGTGGTTGAACGCCAGCCGAGAAATATTTTCATCCATAAATTGGAACTGTTGCGTTTCAACCCGCCGGAAATAGAATTTTGCATTCATTGTTCAAAAGGCACCTATATCCGTACCTTGGCTGAAGATATTGCCAAGGCCTTGGGCACCTGCGGCTGTCTGTCGGCTTTAAGGAGGACGACCTCGGGGCCGTTTCATATAAAAGATGCAGTCAGATTGGAAGAGATAAATGAAGGTCATATACGGAATTGGCCGGGTTAAAACGGCGTTTAAGAATTCCGTGGTTACCATCGGGGTTTTTGACGGAGTGCATCTTGGCCACCAGCGTCTCTTGAGGCAAGTAGTCTGGGAGGCTAAGCGGCTCAAGGGGATAAGCATTGTCGTGACCTTCCATCCCCATCCCAGTCATGTATTATCGCCCCAGAAAGAATTGCCCCTATTGATTTCCTTAAAAGAGCGCCTGCGCCTTTTACAAGAGGCAGGCGTGGATATCTGTATCGTCGAGAAATTTTCCAAGAAATTTTCCCGCTTGCGGGCCAAGGATTTTATAAACCAGTATCTCATCGCCAGACTTAATCCGGCAAAGATATTGGTGGGAAGCAATTTTGTCTTTGGAGGCGACCAGCAAAGCGGTTGGTGCTTTGAATCTAAGATTAAAACGATGCCTCCGGTGCGGGTTTCGGGAGAAATTGTAAGCAGTACCTTAATCCGCCGCCTCATTCGCCAAGGCGCGTTAGCCAAGGCTCAGAAGTTATTAAACCGGCCGCTCTTGGCTACGGGAAAGGTAGTGAGAGGTAGTGGCAAAGGCAAGGAGTTTGGTTTTCCGACGGCAAATATAAGGAATTACGAAGGTATCCGGATGCCGCACGGCGTTTATGCGGTTAAGGTCTATCGGCAAAAAGAATCTTTTTATGGAATGGCCTTTATTGGCCTCCGTCCGGCCTTCGTTACCAAGAGCCGCTCGATACTTTTGGAGGTGAATATTTTTGATTTTTGTGGCAATATTCGTGGCCAAGCGCTCAGCGTAGAATTCCTCAGGAAAATCCGTGATGAAAAAAATTTTACCGACGTCGACAGTTTAATTAAACAGCTCACATCAGACTTAAAATCTGCAAGGAAGCTAATCCGCACCATAGCACCCCACTGGTAGGATATCCTTACCATTTTGTCCCAACCTATTGTATTTACGAAAAATAGGGCAATTTTCTGCTTGACAAGTCTGAGGGTGATGCGTATACTGCAATCAAGTGGCACAAAGTGGAGCGTTGTGGATTACACCTTAAGCTAAGGTGTTAATATGTTCTACGGCGAATACGCACATACGATTGACCGTAAGGGAAGGATTATCTTGCCCGCGAAATTCCGCGAGGTGGCCAAGGCCAATTTTGTGGAGAAATTTTTCATCACCCGTGGCTTGGACAAATGCCTGTTTATGTTTTCCGAGGAAGAATGGAGGAGTCAGGAGCAGAAGTTTCGCGCCCTGTCATTCACCAAACAGGAAAGCCGCAAATTCAACCGCGTATATTTTTCCGGCGCCGTGGATATCGTAATTGACAGTCAGGGTAGATTTATCGTCCCTCAGTTTCTTAAAGATTTCGCCGGGATAAAGAGGGAAGTGGTAATCATTGGGGTCTCTAACCGCATCGAGATTTGGTCACAGGAAGTTTGGAAGCAGTTTTACAACGAATCGCGTAATTCCTTCGAAGAACTAGCGGAGAAAATGATTGAAGGCTGACACCGTGTTGCACAGGCCGGTAATGTTGAAGGAAGTCTTGGGATTTCTCTCTCCCCGGCCGGGGCAGATTTTTCTCGATTGTACCGTAGGGACGGCCGGGCACGCCCAGGAGATAATCAAGAGGATACTACCCGGTGGAAAGTTAGTTGGGATAGACCGTGATGCCGAGGCCTTAAAAACGGCCCAGGAAGAACTTAAAGATTTCGCGGACAATTACGAGCTGGTGCACGATGATTTTCGTAACCTCGACGCAGTTCTTGACGGCCTGAAGATAGAGCAGGTCGACGGTATACTCTTTGACCTGGGGATTTCTTCGCTGCAGCTGGATTCACCCGAACGGGGATTCAGCATAAAATTTAACGGCCCGCTGGATATGCGGATGGACCAGGAGGCATACATATCCGCCTATGATTTGGTCAATTCGCTTTCCGAAGACGAGCTAGCGGATATCTTAAGGAACTTCGGTCAGGAACGTTATTATAACCGTATTGCCCGGTTGTTGGTCAAAGAGCGGGCGAGCCACCCTATAGCCACTACTCGGCAGTTAAGTGATATTGTCTTAAAGGCCATACCTTACCGGTTCCAGAGTCGCAAGATTCATCCGGCCACGCGCACCTTTCAGGCCTTGCGCATCGCTGTAAACCGGGAGTTGGAGGCGTTGGATATCGCCCTAAAAAAAGCAGTCAACCGTTTGAATAAGTTGGGAAGGATTGGCGTGATATCCTTCCATTCCTTGGAAGATAAATTAGTCAAAGAAGATTTCCGCAACTTTCATAAGCAAGGTATTTTAAAAATTGTCACTCCTAAGCCGGTTGAGACTTCCTTTGAGGAGTCCCAAGATAATCCGCGCAGCCGCAGCGCCCGCTTAAGGGCGGCAGAAAGGATTTAATGCGTTTATTTAAATTCCTGCTTCTCGTCGGGCTTCTGACTACCATCGCGTTAATCTATGTCCAGTTGCAGGTAGAGATTTATGAATACGCCTACCAGGGCAAACGCAAGGAAAATGCCCTTAAGGAGTTGCTTGATAGACAGCACCATCTTATGTATAATATTAACAATCTGGAATCGGTTCAGCATATTGGTTCACGGCTTTTAAGCCAGAAGGAATATAATTTGCAGTTTGCCGGAAAGGAGCAGGTAGTAAAGATTAGCGCTCCCCTCCAGCTTGCCAAAGAGATGTATCCGGCGGAAAATATTCTTGGAGGCCGAAGGCCCGGTTTCTTGGCTAATCTTTTTACCTTAAAATCACAGGCAGAAGCAAAACCCATTAAATAGAATTTAATAATCCCTGCCGGATAAGCGACTCGTGTATATCCGAAAACACTCTTCCCGTTTCCGGGCGGTGGTTTCTTTATTCATTCTCGCCCTCTTTTTTCTTCTGGCAAGACTTATAACCATTTGCGTTTTCCGCGCCTCCTTCCTCGCAGCGCTGGCTAATAAACAACACAATCTCTATCTGGAATTGGCTCCCCAACGCGGCGTAATCTTTGACCGCAACTTAAGACCCTTAGCCTTAAACCTGCCTGCCTATTCTTTATACGCTATTCCCCAGCGGATCAAAAACCACGACGCAGTAATTGCCAAACTGATTTCACTTACCGGCCAGAGCCGTGAATTCTTAAACGAGCGCCTGAGCCGCAAGAAATCCTTTATCTGGCTGGCCCGTAAACTTCCGCTCGACGCCGTGGAAGAAATCAAGAAATCGAAGATTGACGGTCTAGGTTTTATCCCGGAAAGCAAACGGTATTATCCCAATTTTGTTTTGGGTTGTCACATTATTGGTTTCACCGACTTGGACAATAAAGGCCTGGAAGGCTTGGAACTCTTCTATGACAGTTACCTTAAAGGCGCTGCCGGCTACTGCTGGGTTAAGCGTGACGCCCGACAGAGGGAACTTTTGTTGGACAAGGATTACATCCCGCCGCGCGACGGTTATGATTTGGTTTTGACCATTGATGCGACTATTCAGTTTATCGTTGAGCGGGAGATGGATATTGCCTTTAAAAAATATCACTGCCGCGGCGCTTCGATAATCGTGATGGACCCGGCAACTGGTGAGATACTGGCGATGGCTAACCGGCCGGGTTTTGACTTAAACCAGTATCAAAAAGCCGACGCGGATAGTCTAAGAAACCGCGCGGTCTGCGATATGTTTGAGCCGGGCTCGGTCTTTAAGGTTGTCACCCTTTGTGCTGCGTTTGCAGAAAATAAGGTTGCCGAGACGGACAAGTTCTTTTGCGAAAATGGAAAATATCAGGTGGCCAATCACATCCTCCATGACCACACGCCGCACGGAACGCTTACCTTTAGAGAGATTATCGAGCAGTCGAGCAATATCGGCACTACCAAGGTTGCCCAGAAATTAGGTCCCTCGATAATCTATCAATACGAAAAGATTTTTGGTTTTGGCCAGCTTACCAGAATAGATATGCCTGGAGAGATCGCGGGAAAAGTGATTAAGCCTGCGGCCTGGTCTAAGACCTCAATAGGCGCGGTGCCTATCGGGCAAGAGGTAGGAGTTACCGCAATTCAACTGGTGAGGGCAATTTCCATTATTGCCAATGGAGGGCAAGGGGTGCGTCCCTTTGTGGTAAAAAGGATACAGGATAAACAGGGTGAGTTGATTAAGGAATTTTTCCCGACGGTTGAGCCGGTTATCAACGCGGATATCGCCCAACGCGCCAAGTCCGTGCTCATCGGAGTAGTGGATAAGGGTACGGGTAAACTGGCCAAGCCAGCATCCTTTACCGCTGGCGGAAAGACCGGCACGGCGCAAAAGGTTGAGCCCAATGGGGTTTATTCCCAGAGCCGTTTCTATGCCTCATTTATCGGTTTTGCTCCGGCGGATAATCCGCGCATTGCCGTTGCCGTGATCTTTGACGAGCCGCATCCTTCGCATTTCGGCGGCACGGTTTCCGCGCCGGTATTTGCGCGGATAGTTGAAGACACGCTGAAATATTTGCAGGGCGAATATGGTGAAACTAAGCGAAATCTGGCCGCAGTTAGATAAGACTTGGTTATCTAAATTCGGCGCGGTGGATATCAACCGGGTAACCGGAAATTCAAAACAGGTTACTGAGGGTGACTTGTTTGTTGCGTTAAAGGGGCCAAACTGCGACGGCCATGACTTTATTGAAGAGGCCGTCCGGCGCGGGGCAAGGGTGGTAGTTCGGCAGGAGGAAAGCAGGTTTCCTGCCGACGGAAAAACGATTTTTATCCCCGTGAAAGATAGCCATACGGCCTTGGCAAACTTAGCCGCCAATTTCTACGGCAATCCCTGCCGCAAGCTAAAGGTAGTGGGTATAACCGGCACCAATGGCAAGACTACGGTTACTTATCTTTTGGAGAAGATAATCAATGCCGCGGGATTTTCTTGCGGGGTCATTGGCACGATAAATTACCGGATAAAAGAGCGGGTCATTCCGGCAACCAACACCACGCCCGGCGTGCTGGAGTTACAGGGTTTATTTGGGGAAATGGTGAAAGAAAGAATCGGCTTCTGCGTAATGGAGGTCTCTTCTCATGCCTTAGATCAGGGCCGCACCGCGGGAGTAGACTTTGCCGGCGGGATATTTACCAATTTGGCCAGCGATCATCTGGATTATCATCTTAACCGACAGAATTATTTTTGTGCCAAGGCAAAACTATTTCAGGATTTAAAAAATGGGGCATTTGCGGTGATCAATGCCGACGACGCAATAGCCGAGAAATTGTACGGACTTACCCGTGCCGATATAGTAACCTATGCGTTGCGGAAAAAAGCAGATTTTATGGTCGAGGACATCGCATTAAAGAGCGACGGGACAGACCTTACGCTGGTTACGCCCCAGGGCAAGGCGGTAATGCAAACCCGGCTTTTGGGAGAATACAATCTTTATAACCTCTTGGCTGCCGCAGCAGCGGGTTATAAATTAGGATTTGATTTGCCGGTCATAAAAAAAGGGATTGCGGCACTGGAGCTGGTGCCGGGCAGGATGGAGACGGTTGACTGCGGCCAGCCGTTTAAGGTGATAGTTGACTTTGCGCATACTGAAGATGCCCTTAAAAGTACGCTTAAGACCTTGCTCCGAATAGCCCCAAGCTCGCGGATTATTTTGGTTTTTGGTTGCGGGGGAAGTCGCGACCGCGGTAAACGGGAAAAAATGGGCGCGGTCGCCAGCCAGCTCGCGGACTTTAGTATTGTCACCAGCGACAATCCGCGCCAAGAGGACCCACAACAGATTATCGCAGAAATCGTCAAAGGCTTTACCGCGGTGAATAAATACCAAGTGATACCCGATCGTTCGCAGGCAATAAAAGAAGCCATTGCCTTAGCCAAGGAAAAGGATATCGTCTTGATTGCCGGTAAGGGCCATGAGGCTTATCAGATTTTCCGCGACCGGGTGGTGCCTTTTGATGACCGGTTAGAGGCGCGAAAGGCTTTAAGTGAAAAACATTGACAGCTTTCGCATCGGCGATTTGGTGAAGATTACCGACGGGAAATTATTATGGGGTTCGCCGGATATTGAAGCGAAGGGCATCTCCCTTGACAGCCGAACGCTTTGCCGCGGCGAATTATTTCTGGCGCTAAGAGGAAATAATTTCGACGGCCATAACTTTTTAGGCGTGGCAATAAAAAAGGGTAGCTCGGCGCTTATTGTCTCTTCGCAGCAGCGGGTTCCCGCAAGGGCGCCTATACCGGTAATCTTGGTAAAGGATACCTTGCGGGCGCTGGGAGTTCTGGCGCGTTTTCACCGAAAACGCTTTAAGATTCCGGTCATTGCCGTGACTGGCAGCAACGGCAAGACCACTACCAAGGATATGGTAGCCCAGCTACTTAAGGAAAAATACCGTGTCTTAAAAAATGAAGGGACAAAAAATAACCAAGTCGGCGTGCCAATGACCTTACTAAGACTTAATGCAAAACACCAAGCTGCGGTTTTGGAATTAGGGAGCAATCATTTTGGCGAGATAGATTATCTTGGCAAAATCGTCTTGCCTGATATCGCGGTCATCACCAACATCGGGCCGTCGCATCTTAAGTTTTTTAAAACCCTTTCTGGGGTAGCCAAAGAAAAATTGAGCTTGTTAAATTCGTTATCCAAAAAAGGTGCAGCGATTATTAACGGTGACGATCCTTTCTTGCGCCAGAGGCGCCGCCGGGGATTGTGGATGATTACCTTCGGCATCAAAAACCAAGGCGATTTTTCTGCTGGCGCGATTGTCCGCAAGGGAGACCGCACGGAGTTTTTGCTCAACCGGCAATACAAGATATCCTTGAATTCCCCGTCGATAAGTAATGTCTATAACGCCCTTGCGGCAGTTGCCTGCGCGCGTTGGTTGAGAATTAGTTTTTGGGAAATTTCCCGCGCACTTAAGCGGTTTCATTTTCCTTCCGGCCGGCTTCAGATACGGCGTTCCAACGGTATCCGGGTCATAGATGATACTTATAATGCCAATCCGTTATCGTTACATTATGCCGTAGAGGTTCTAAAAGGATATGATAGTGCGCGGCGAAGGATTTTAGTCTGCGCAGATATGTGCGAGTTAGGGGAGCGGGCTTTGGATTTGCACCAGCAAGTCGGCCGTTATATCGCTGCCTCGCGAATTGATTTGTTGATTACCGTCGGAGAATTGGGAAGATATATTGCTCAAGGGGCAAAGGCCGCAGGATTTTCCTTAAGCCGCCTGCGCCATTTTATCTCTACCGAAGACGCCGGTCACCACATCGCTGGTTTGGTACGCCGCGGGGATACCGTGCTCATTAAGGGCTCGCGGGCAATGGGCATGGAAGCTGTGGTAAGCAAACTTATGAAATATTGAAATTCTGTTCTTGGTTTGAAATTAGTTGAATTTTATAGAAATTGATTGTAGGAGCTAAGCGACGAATTTCGCGAAGCAAATATCTATCAATTTCGCCCTCATTCAAACCTTTGGGCATATTTCAAGTCTTGATAAGGAGCTCTAATTTATGTGGTATCTGATTTATCAGGCCAAGGATTTTTTCTCACCGTTAAATGTCTTCCGCTATATCACCTTCCGCAGCTCCTTGGCCATCGTTACTTCTTTCCTCGTCAGCGTTTTGTTTGGCCCAGCCTTAATCCGCCGACTCCTGAGTCTTAAAGTGGGACAAGAGGTAAGAAAAGAAGAATATATGAATTTCCACCATCACAAGCAGGGCACACCGACAATGGGCGGGTTGCTGATTTTGTTTAGTATCTTGTTTTCACTTTTCTTGTGGGCGGATTGGAGCAACCGTTATGTGATTTTATCCGTCTTTACTTGTGTGTGGTTGGCTGCCGTGGGTTTTGTTGATGACTACCTGAAGGTCACCAAAAAGCGTCCCAAAGGTTTAAGCGTAAGAGAAAAAATCCTTTGGCAATTTGCGCTGGGGATTATCATCGGGATGTTTATTTACTGGGATCCGACGGCGAACACGCGGTTGGATGTGCCATTTTTTAAAAACACCGCCATAGACATCGGGGTCTTTTATGTCCTGCTGGTTATCCTGATTGTGATGGGGACTTCCAATGCCGTTAATCTGACTGACGGGCTTGACGGTTTGGCCATCGGGTCGGTCGCGCTGGTGGCGTTTACCTTGGGAGTTTTAAGTTATATTTCGGGAAACATAAAATTAAGCGAATATCTTTTGATCCCTTATCTTAATGGCACCGGAGAATTGACGGTGGTCTGCGCTGCAATCTTTGGCGCAAGCTTAGGATTCTTATGGTTTAACTGCCATCCGGCAATGGTGTTTATGGGTGATGTTGGCTCTTTGGCTTTGGGTGGGACCTTGGGGATTATTGCGGTCTTCATTAAAAAGGAACTGCTGTTAGTGATTATGGGCGGGATTTTTGTCGCTGAGGCGGTTTCGGTGATTTTGCAGGTAGCCTCTTTTAAATTGCGAAAGAAAAGGATTTTTAAAATGGCGCCTTTGCATCATCATTTTGAAAAGTTGGGTTGGCCGGAGTCGCGGGTGATTGTCAGGTTCTGGATCGTCGCCATTATCCTCGCCTTAATTACCATTATGACGCTGAAGCTAAGATGAGTTGTGAGGGTGGATTGTGAGTAGGGGGTCGGGTTGTGGGGATGAGTTGTGGGGATTATTAATCCCCTCACCCTCATTACTCACAACTCGACTCACAACCCACAACTCACCCACAATACTCACTACAATAAGATGCTGGATTTAAAAGGAAAAAAGGTTACCATACTCGGTTTTGCGCGTAGCGGCAGAGAGGCGGCGCAACTGGCTGCCAAACACGGCGCCAAGATCCGGATTTCCGATCAGGCAGATACACCACAGATAAGACAAGCGATTGAAGATTGCCTGTTCAAAGACATTGCGGTTCAGTTGGGAGGCCACAGCGAAAGATTTATTCAGGACAGCGACTGGGTAATTTTAAGTCCGGGTATCCGTTTGGACAGTCCGGCAGTAAAGTGGGCCGCTAAAAAAAATATTCCGGTAATCAGCGAGATAGAATTAGGATTCTATTTCTGTCCGGCAAAGATCATAGCCATTACCGGTTCCAACGGAAAGACTACGGTCACTACTTTGGTCGCCGAGGTTTTGAAAAAAACCGGTAGGCAGGTCTTTGCCTGCGGTAATATCGGCAATCCCTTCAGCGGGATAGTTGATAAACTTGCCTCTGATGACTTGGTCAGCTTAGAGGTCAGCTCTTTTCAATTGGAGACAATCGTCAAGTTCCGTCCCTATGTCGCCGTGTTTTTGAATTTCAGCCGCAACCACCTTGACCGTCACGCGGATATGAAAGAATATCTTTTGCAAAAGCGGCGCATCTTTATGAATCAGACTGCGGATGACTGGGCGGTCCTGAATTACGAGGAACCGGTGGTTAAGGGACTGGCAAAGGACTTGAAAGCCAAGACCGTGTTTTTTAATTCGCCTTCGGATAAAGACAACGCGATTTCCAATCCCAATTTTTTGGCTGCGCAGGCAGTGGGAGAGATTTTTAAGGTGAGTCAGGAAGACTGTCTTGAGGTGTTTGATAATTTTAAAGGCGCGGAACACCGTTTGGAGTTCGTGAGAAATTTTCAGGGGGTGGATTATATCAACGATTCCAAGGCCACCACGGTTGAGTCCGCAGTCTGGGCTTTGAACCAGCTGGACAAACCCGTAATCATGATTTGCGGCGGAAGGGATAAGGGTTTGGATTTTGCTTCTATCCGCGAGCTGGTCAAAGCCAGGGTGAAAGAAATGGTGATTATCGGCGAGGCAAAGGAAAAACTTAAAAAGGCATTTGACGGCGCGCTGCCCTTAAAAGAGGCCAAAGATTTAAAAGAGGCAGTGAGCTGGGCAGCGCGCCTTGCCCAAAGCGGCGACTGTGTTTTGCTTTGCCCGATGTGCGCCAGTTTTGATATGTTTGCGAATTTTGAAGAGAGAGGGCGGGTGTTTAAAGACTTAGTCAGGCGCCTTTAAGACAGAAGAATAAATATTAACGCAAATTTACGCGAATCAAACGCGAATTTTCGCAGATGATTCGCGACCATCAGCGTTAGATTCGTGACCATTCGCGTTAAAAGTTTTTTATCTTAATTCTATGCGACAGATACGAATCTCACTGTTAATGATCACCATCCTACTGATTGCCATTGGAGTGGTTATGATCTTCAGCTCCAGCAGCATTTACGCCTGGGAGAAGTTAGGTGACAGTACCCATTTCCTGAAGCGCCATTTGGCTTATCTTTTTATCGGTCTAATCGCCACCTTAGCAGTGATGTCTTTTGATTACCGGATTTTGCGCCGGCTGGCCAAGCCCTTGCTCATTATTGCGTTTTTTCTATTGCTGTTTCTTTTACTGCCGGGGATAAGCCGGGAAATTGCCGGCGCCCGTCGCTGGTACCGCATTTTCGGCATAAGTTTTCAGCCTTCCGAACTGGCCAAGCTGGCGTTGATAGTTTACATAGCGGATTTTATCGCTCGCAGAGAAAGCCAGATTACTGATTTCTCCCGCGCCTTTGTGCCGGCAATGATGGTCTTGGGTATCTTTTGTCTCTTGGTTTTGGCCCAGCCGGATTTGGGCTCAGCAGTTGCGCTTTTGGTTATTGTGTTCACGATGTTGTGCGTTGCCGGGATGCGTTTAAGCCATCTGGGGCTGGTATTTCTCGCGGCAATACCGCTTTTGTATGTTTTGATTTTAAGCGTGCCTTACCGCCGGGCGCGGATCGCCGCCTTTTTAAATCCCTGGGCCGACCCCAAGGGAATTGGTTTTCAAATCATCCAATCGCAGGTTGCCCTTGGTTCCGGAGGATGGTTAGGGGTTGGTCTGGGCAGGAGTATGCAGAAATTATTCTACCTGCCGGCAGCGCACACTGATTTCATTTTCTCGATAATCGGAGAAGAGCTGGGCCTTTTAGGCGCGGCAGCGGTAATCATTTTGTTCGCCGCGTTTATTTTTCAGGCAACTAGAATTGCCCGCGCCGCAGTGGACACCTTTGGTTATTTTTTATGCGTCGGCGTGATTGCCCTCATTGCCTTTGAGGCCATCGTTAATATCGGGGTAAGCATCGGATGTCTGCCGACCAAGGGACTTCCGCTACCGTTTGTAAGTTATGGTGGGTCTTCTTTGGTATTTGATATGATTGGTGTGGGTCTGATTTTGAATGTCTCTCGGTTTAAAGAAATATGAGAATAATCATCGCCACCGGCGCCAGCGGCGGGCATAGCTTTCCCGCTCTGGCCGTTGCCGACGAGCTTAAAGGCACGAACGCGCTCCTTTTCATCTGCGATCGAGGTAAAATGGAGGAGGTGATTCGGGCCAAGGGATTCCGCTGTTTTTCCGTTACTTTGACAAAATTCACTGGTTTAAGCACCTTACCCGTTTTTTTAGTCGCCTTAAAGCGCGCCTATCAAGATTGTCTTAAGGTTCTTAATGATTTCTCCGCACAGGCCGTGGCGGGTTTTGGTAGTTATGCCTCGGTGGCCGCGGTATTGGCAGCACGCAGTAAAGGAATCCCGGTGATTATTCACGAGCAGAACGCGCGGCCGGGCAAGGCCAATCGTTT
>JBMONJ010000015.1:17916-22391 GCA_049324655.1 Candidatus Omnitrophota bacterium
CCTTGCCGGTTTTGCGGATAAGATCGCCGTGAGTTTCCCGGAAAGCAGGCGATATTTTCCCAAGGGCAAAACGGTTTATACCGGTTGCCCGGTGCGCAAAGAATTACTTTCGGTAGACCGGGATGCTGCCTTGCGCAGATTTGGTTTTCAAGACGATAAATTCACGGTCTTGGTTTTAGGCGGCAGCAAAGGCAGCCATAGCCTGAATGAAAAATTTATCGAGGCGTTGCGGGATTTCCCGCAGAAAGAGCGGTTGCGGATTATCCATCTTTGCGGCGATACGGATTATCAGCGGGTAAGCAAGGCCTATCAAGAAATTGGGGTCAGTCATTTGGTTCTCGCTTTCCTTAAGGGAATCGGGTATGCTTATAAACTGGCAGACTTGGTTGTCTCGCGTGCCGGCGCCTCGGCAATTGCCGAGCTTGCCAGCTTTGGTTTACCGGCAATATTGGTGCCTTATCCTTTTGCCGGCGGGCATCAATATTTCAATGCCAGGGTATTGACAAAAGCGGGCGCGGCAATAATGGTTGAGGATAAGGCGCTGTCCGGCGCGGCGCTTAAGCAGAATATCCTAGGGCTTATGGATGACCGGCAGCGACTTAAGGAGATGGGACGGAAGAGTCTGAGCTGCGCGGCCCCTGAGGCAGTAGAGGACTTGGCCGCGCAGCTCATTCAATTAGCAGGAGGAAAATGCGTAAGCCGAAAATTTGGTGGTTAACCGGAATTTTCCTTGTCGCTTTGTGTGTGGTAACTTTGGCCGAAGAGAAGTGGTCGGAGAGTAAGAGTAGCCATTTCATCGTCTATTATAAGGATGCTCCGCAGGATTTTATAGAAAATGTCCTGAATGCCGCGGAGGATTATTACCGTAGTATTACCTCAGATTTGGGCTTTACCCGTTTTGGTTCGTGGTCATGGGATTATCGCTGCAAGATTTACATTTACAAGGATGCCGAAGAATACAAGAAGGTTACCGGCCAGCCGGAATGGTCAAGTGGGGTAACCGCGTATCAGGAAAAGACGATCAGTACTTATCCTTTGGCCGCGGGATTCTTTGATACCCTGCTGCCTCACGAGCTAGGCCATATCATTTTTAGGGAATTTGTCGGTTTTAATGCCGATGTCCCGCTATGGATGGATGAGGGGGTGGCCAGTTATCAGGAGCGGGCGCGGCGCTGGGGTTCTAACCAGAAGGTGCGCGAGGCAATTAAGAATAATATGTTTATTCCGCTTAACGAACTCTCGCGCCGCGCCCTCTCCTCTGCCGACAAGGATACGGTGGAGCTTTTTTACGCCGAGGCCGCCAGCGTGGTCTATTATCTGATTACTACTTTCGGCAGATTCAAGTTTGAAAACTTTTGCGAGGAGCTTAAAAGCGGCAAGCCTTTTGAGCAGGCCTTGGCCAGCGCCTATGTCCGTTTCGATAACCTCGCTGACCTTGAGAAGGCCTGGAAGGGATATCTGCAGAATGAAGAATAGGCAGGTTCATTTTATCGGTATCGGCGGAATAGGGATGAGCGCCTTGGCCCAGCTTTTATTGCGCCAGGGCGGCCGGGTAAGCGGCTCGGATCTTAAGGAAAGCAGCATTACTCACAGATTAAGACAGTTGGGTGCGCAGATTTTTATCGGGCATTCCAGTGGTAACCTAAGCGACGCCGAGACCGTGGTGTATTCCTCGGCAATCAAGCCGGATAACCCGGAATTAAGCGCGGCAATAAAAAAGGGAATCCCCGTTTTGCGCCGCGCCGAACTCTTAAAAGAACTGATGGAAAGTTCGCAGTCCATTACCATCGCCGGTGCCCACGGCAAGACCACCACCACTTCAATGATCTCCGGTCTTTTGACCGCGGCCGGGCTTTCCCCTACCGTGGCTGCGGGTGGAATAGTCTGCACGCAAAAGGAAAACGCGTGGCTGGGAGACGGGCATTACTTTGTTGCGGAATTAGATGAGAGCGACGGCTCATTTCTTTATTTTAATCCTTTTATTTCCGTTATAACCAATATTGATTATGAACATGTGGATTATTACCAGAATTGGGAAAATATTTTAGCGGCCTATAAAAAATTCATTTTCCAGACGCAGGAAGAGGGAGTGATTTTGGCTTGCGGAGACGATATTAATCTTTGCCGGCTGCTCGCCGACGTTCCCCGCCGAAAAATTTTCTTCGGCCTTTCCTCCACAAATGAGATTTACGCCGCTGGCGTAGAGATACAGGATATGACCTCGGCGTACGCCTGTGTCTATAAAGGAAAAAAAATAGGCATGATTTCTTTGCAGGTGCCAGGTAGGCACAATGTTTGTAATTCCTTGGCCGCAGTCGGCGTGGGAATAGAATTGGGAATGGATTTTGCAAAGATAAGCGAGGGCCTGGGGCAGTTTAAAGGGGTAGAAAGGCGTTTCTCGATTCGCCATCGCATCAAGGATATCACTATCGTTGACGATTATGGCCATCATCCTACCGAGATAAGGGCTACCTTAGAGACAGCCAGGGCCTTGGGATATGAGCGTTTAGTGGTGATATTCCAGCCGCACCGTTATTCCCGGACCAAATTTCTTCTCGAAGAATTCAGGAAGAGCTTTGTGGACAGCGACTACTTGGTGCTGACCGATATCTATCCGGCGGCAGAGGCACCCATCGTGGGTGTTGATGCTGCGGGGCTTTTGGAAAAGATCGCGGAATTTGGCCGGCCGCCGGTCAAGTATTTAAAACGGGAAGACATTGTTGAGCATCTCTTAGAGATCCTGCGGCCCAAGGATTTGGTGTTATTCTTGGGCGCGGGTGACATCAATAAATTATCCGATGAGCTGGCAGAAGGCATTAGAAAAAATAATTAAAGGCCGGGCAGTCTTGAACGAGCCTTTATCGCGACATACTACTTTTAAAATTGGTGGACGCTGTGACTGTTGGGTGGAGCCGCAGGACCGGATAGATTTAAAACGCGCGCTTTCCTTCGCCCAGGAAAAGCGTCAGCCGGTTTTTATTATTGGCAAAGGCAGTAATCTTTTGGTAAAAGATAAAGGCTGGAGGGGAATGGTAATTAGTCTGTCCCGGCCTTATTTTAAAAGGATAGAATTTGTCGACGAGGGTATGCGCGTGGGCGCGGGTTTAAGTCTCGCCGCTTTGATAAACCTTACCCAGCGCGAAGGTCTTTCCGGCTGCGAGTTCTTAAGCGGTATTCCCGGAACAGTGGGCGGCGCGGTATTTATGAATGCCGGGGTGCGTGGCGATGGTCTGGATACCAATCGGTATATGTGCATCGGCGATATCGTGGAAGAGGTTAAGGCAATGCGCCTTGACGGCCGCGAGGCACTGCTGCGCAAACGGGATTTAAAATTTGCCTATCGTAGTTCCAATCTGAAAGATTTTATAATTACTGCCGTAAGATTGCGTCTTTGCTTAAAGAAACCCGAGGCGATCCGTTGCCGTATCGAAAGACTCTGGCAGCGTAAAAAACTACAGCAGGAATTCAGCCGTCCCAGCGCCGGCTGTGTGTTTCGCAATCCCCGGGCTTCTCTGGTCAGCGCCGGACAGCTAATTGACCTCTGCGGTCTTAAAGGATTAAGCTGTGGCCAGGCCATGGTTTCCCGGACGCACGCCAATTTTATCGTCAATAACGGTCATGCCAAGGCCGCCGATGTACTTAAGTTGATAGAGGTGATTCGAGAAAAGGTAAAGAAGAAATTTTGCCTTGATTTAATCCCAGAGATAAAGATAATAGGGGATTAACAGTGATTACAGCGATTAAAAAAAGCGATTACAGTGATGAGTTGGAGACTATCACTGTAATCACTGCTCTACTATATTATGGCAGTGAAATGAAAAAATTTACTCCCGGGCGCATCGGGGTATTGATGGGCGGCGTATCTACCGAGAGAGAGATATCCTTAAAATCCGGAAAGGCGGTTTACGCAGCGTTAAAGAGCTGTGGCGAGGATGCTGAGGCCATAGATATCGTTGAGGGGACTGAGGAAGAAGTGGTGCGGCGCTTAAAGGAAAGCCGCGTGAAGGTGGCCTTTCTCGCGCTCCATGGACGATTCGGCGAAGACGGTACTATTCAGTCATTCTTGGAAAAAATGCAAATGCCTTTTACCGGCTCTTCGCAAAAGGCCAGCCGGCTAGCTATGGACAAGATTGCTTCTCGTCGGCGGTTTATTGAAAAGGGCATCGCGGTGCCGCGCCATTATAATCTTAACCGCGCAGACCCCTATGAGCTTAAGAAGATAATTCGGCTCTTTGACGGTTTTCCTTTGGTGATTAAGCCCAGCTCTCATGGCTCGAGCATTGGGATTACCTTGGCTGAAGACGAGGTCGGGGTTGAGAAAGCAATTGCCGTAGCCTTTAGTTATGACGAGAATATTATCATTGAGGAATTCATCGCCGGCCGGGAGCTTACCGTCGGGATTTTGGAAGAGCGTCCGCTGCCCGTTGTCGAGATTGTGCCCAAGGAGAAATTCTTTGATTTTTCCGCGAAATATT
>JBMONJ010000016.1:0-2608 GCA_049324655.1 Candidatus Omnitrophota bacterium
GATCTCGTGGATGAGGTTTTCCTCCAAGGCATCCAACCGGGTCAGTATTTTCTGCTGGTTGGCCACAATCTCGTCGAGCTTGGCAAGAACCGCATCCTGCGGATTGACCTGAGTATCGGCAGCGGTTAATTTATCTCCGGCAACGACGAACGATAAAATCATTATGGCTGCCAATGCAACCGCGATAAACAATCTCTTATTTGCCATACCCGCTCCTTTCGTATCTGCGCTTATAATTTTACAAGCTTAACGCCAAGGATATTGGGGAATTTCCTGATTTCACTCAATACCGCAGCCGACACCGTGCTGTCCACATTAATTATGGACATCGCCTTTCCTCCCGGCACATCCCGGCCAAAGGTCATTCCCGCGATATTAATATTATTTTTTCCTAAAATAGTTCCCAACGCACCGATGATGCCGGGTCGGTCCAAATTGTTGGTAACTAACATATAACCCTCAGGCACTGCCTCTAAATAATATTCATCAATTTTGACAATGCGCGGCTCCTTGTTGCTAAACAAAGTTCCGGAGACCTGAATCTTCCCTTTGTCCGTGCCCAACTCCACGATAATAAGGTTCACATACTCTTCCTCGGTGGTGGACTTGGACTCCTGAACATTAATGCCTCTTTCCTTGGCCAAATCAATGGCATTGATAAAGTTTACGGTCTCCTGCAGAATCGGCGTCAACAATCCCTTGACAAAGGCCATGGTCAAGGGCTGCGTGGTTTTCTGCTGGGCAAGAATTCCGCAATAGGTGATTTTAGCCGAATTCAACCTCCCCTCAACCAACTGGCTGGCAAAGAGTCCCATCTTTTCCGAAAGATCAATATACGGCGCAAGTATTTTATGCACGCTGGCTTCTATTGACGGGAAATTCGCCGCGTTCCTTATTCCCTTGCCGGTTAAGGCGTCGCGAATAACCTCGGCGATTTCAATGGCCACATTGACCTGCGCCTCTTCAGTGGAAGCGCCTAAGTGCGGAGTCATCACGCAGCCGTAACATTTTAAAAGCGGGCTGCCTTCGGGAGGCTCTTTCTCATAAACATCCAGAGCGCAGCCGGCGATTTTATTTTCTTCCAGCGCGCGGCCCAATGCGGCTTCATCAATAATCCCGCCGCGCGCGCAGTTAATGACATAACTATCTTTTTTCATCAGGGCAAACTCTTTATCGGAAATTAAATTCCTAGTCTCTTCCGTCAAAGGCGCGTGAATGGTAATAAAGTCCGCGCAGGACAAGAGGTCTTTTAGGTCGGTTACTACTTCGACGCCCAATTGCTTGGCTACCTCTAAAGAAATAAACGGGTCATAGGCCAAAACCCGCATCCCAAAAGCAAAGGCCCGCTTGGCTACCTCAGCGCCAATGCGGCCAAGACCGATGATGCCCAGGGTCTTGTTGTATAATTCCGTGCCCATAAATTTAGAGCGTTTCCATTCCCCGGCCTTGGTGGACTGATGGGCCTGCGGGATATTTCTGGCCACGGCCAAGAGTAAGCTCATCGCATGCTCGGCGGTAGAAATAGTGTTTCCCGCCGGGGTATTCATTACCATAATCCCGCGCTTGGTGGCCGCCTCCAAGTCCACATTGTCTAATCCTACGCCGGCGCGGCCAATGGCTTTTAAGTTGGTGGCCGCGCCGATTATCTCTTTCGTAACCTTCGTGGCGCTTCTCACTATCAAAGCGTCGTAATCCTTGATAATCGCCATCAACTCCTCGGGCCTTAAGCCGGTCTTGATGTCCACCTCAAAGTCTTTTACTTCCTTAAGGATTTTTATCCCCTCGTCGGATAAGGGATCGCTGATTAAGATTTTCATTCTTGACTCCTATGCTTTGTTTTCGTTTAGTTGTGAGGGTGTAGGTGAGTTGTGAGTTCTGGGTCGGGTTGTGAGTCGCGAGAATGGGGAAAAATAAAACCTCACCCCCACTACCCGACACATTACCCACAACTCATACCCACCCCAATGCCAATCTCTTCTTCAGTTTCTCTGGTAAAAGTCTCTTTAGTGTAGGTCTAACCTCAAGTAAACGTAAAATATCGGCAAAGTCCTTCTGACGTTTACTCGGCCGGCGCGTCTCCTCCATTGCCGCCCAAAATTTTCCTTTAAGCACATCTTCAATGGCAGCCACGGGAATTTTGTAACCCAAAACTTCTTTCAATGAAGCCTTGGCAATAAACGGCTGATAACGGCGGTCAGTCTGAATCTGAATTCTTAAGCCCGAGCCTCGACGGGAAAGGTTAATACTATTTTTGAAAGTCTCAACCCTAAAATCTTTCTTAAGCTGCGGCAACAGCGAGTTCAAATCTTCGCTTACTACGACGACATCCAAATCCAAGCTCACCACCGGCTCGGCATAGGCGTTGACGGCAAGCCCTCCGATAGCGCAGAACTTAACCTTCTTTCTGCGCAAGATATCAAGAAAGGCCTGCAGAAAATCATCCTTGCCGTTGGTAACTCGTCTAAAGAATTCCTTTTGAGTCATAACTTTCAGCGTTTAGCGGACAGCGAATAGCGATTAACCACGCGTGCCCCGGCTTCCCAGTTCCCCGGCGAACCAATCGTATTGCGTATAGCGTATCGCGTATTGCGTGACTAAATTAAGTAGA
>JBMONJ010000017.1:0-21757 GCA_049324655.1 Candidatus Omnitrophota bacterium
CAGTCCGGCGTTTCGGAATAACCCCGGCCAGAGCGTCGGTTCGCCTTCGTCCTCTGTGGTAATACGGAAGAGAACTCGGACTCCCCGAAGCAGAAAATCCCGCGCGTCAACTAATATCCTCTCCATACTGGCAACGGTCATTTGCGAACCATTGTCATGTACGGCCGATTCCTTGGGGTCAGGCGCGTTCATCACAATGACTGTGATTTCTCCGATGAGCTTCTTTGCTGCTGACAACCCTTCGGCGTGGATAGTGTGCAGTGTTTCAAAAGCTCTGGGGCTTGTCAGCAGGCGTGCGAAGTTTAATGCGGCCGTAACGCACGCCCGTAAACTTTTATCCGAAGCAAAAATTTCTCTGGCGCCCAGATGAAGCGCTGTCAAGGCAAGGGTCCCGGCGCCGCAGCCTAAATTAAAAACCACATCTCTATCGGTAATCAAGGGCTCGCTTGTCCGACTGGAATGTCCTTTTCGATATTCACCGCGGGCTCCATACAAAGCCCACAAAAGACCGTTGCTGGCGAAACTGCTGGCGTCGCCGTTATTGCTTGGCATCCAGACCTTGTTAAAGAATACCATTTCCTTTTCCAGCAAATTTTTGCCCAATCCCAAACTGACCGTCTTGAAGCTTATTGCTCCCAATTCCGCCAGATAACCATTTTGAGGTTCAGCGTCGCGCACCAGCGGACGGATAAATTCCTGATATTGCTGCAGCTTTGCGCAGTCTTCAAAAGCCAAAACCGCGTAAGCCGCAGCCATTAATACCAAACGCTCATTATCTTTTGCTTCTGCGCCTAAGACCTGGGCCAACTTCGCGGCCATAGTCACAATCAACAGCTCGCGGCCAAATTCCGAACCAGCCAGTTTTTGCAACAGCGGGCCGTGGATGACCATAATTCGTCCGGAACCTGCGGCCAATCGGTCAAGTTCATCAGCCACTACCACGGTAAGATTAACGTCTTTGGGTAATTGGTAAACGGGATTTCCAAAGCTAAGCATTCTTGAGGCGCGGCGGAAGATTTCATAAAGGACAGCAGAATTAAGGAAGGAGGTTACTGCACCGCAGTAAGTCGTCGGTCCTCTAATGGTTATTGAGGTGCCATTGCCGTTTATGGCCAAAGTCACCAGCTCCCGAATTTCTTGGATTATCTTTTGCGACTCGTCATCAATTGAATACACGCGGTCATTAACCGCGAATTCCCTGTCACCCAAAATCTGCGTCGGCGAATAGCTGTTGAGAGGAATCAGGTCCAAAGCGGCGGAGACTGCCTTGACCGGGCTCGAGGACGCGGGCACCTTTCCATCTCGCAAGAGCCGGCTAAAACAGACGGTCGAAGGCAAGGCACGTAAATCAGTAAAGGCTTCTGTCCAGATGCGGCGTAAACCGGATTCTGCGGACACTCGAGGACCAAGGGCATTGGAGAATGGACAGGGTTTAATCCTGCCAGAATTTGAAATAACCACCATACTTCTTCCGCAAGAGCACTTACCCAAATCCAATACTACCGCTTCGAAACGCGGCCGTTGCGGGAGGAATTCCTGCGTCCATCTGACAATAGCCTCTTGCAAGAGGCCGATCTGTTCTATAGTTAATTCTTCGGCAGCATAACTACAACGGCTGTGCTTGAAGAAACGTGAGAAATAAACTTTGGTTATGTGCGGATTGCTAAGCAGAAACGACGATAAATCTCCCAAGACCCTTTCAAAATTAAATGAAGAAAGGGTAATTGAAATGCCTATTTCCGGTATGCTGGTATTGCTTAAGGCCTTCAGCGCCCGCTGGATTTTCTTAAAGCTTCCGTGGCCGCGGATGCTATCATTAGTTTCAGAATCAAGACCGTCAATACTTAATTCTACCTTATTCAAATCCAAGACATCGAGTTGTTGGGCAACCTGCTTAGTCAAAAGATCGCCGTTAGTGATTATTTTGACGTAAATGTTAGCGGCGCGCATTTTTTCTACTATGGCATAGATAAGCGATTTTCTCAATAACGGCTCGCCTCCCAATATCGTCACATAGGCTACTCCCGAATCAATCACCGCCTGCACCACCTCTGTAAGATATGCCGTATCCTCTAAGTCCTCTAATTCACCTTGTGCGGCCTCCAAAAGAATATATTTGAGATAACAGGTTACGCACGTACGGGTGCATTTCCGGGTAAGCTCCAACAGTACATATAAAGGAAGCGTAGTAACCGGCATAAGCTGCTGAAGGCGGCCAACATTCAAATCCCAATCCTCTGAAGAATAGGTGTCTTTTACTGGTGGAAGAATATTCTCAGATGAAAGAGCAAAATAACCCCGATCAAATAATTGACCAAATACAAATAGCACAAAATCCAAGGTGACAGTTGGATATTGCTGAATGAGAGCTGCGTAAATGTCCTGAAGAGACCTTTTCCCGTCAGCTAATTTCATCATTGCCGCAGGAACTTCCGGCAGGGCAACAATGGGATTATTGATTAATAATATCCTGCTTTTGATTTTATCAATACGGGCGTTGTTATATAAAAGCAAAGTGTTCTCTAGGGGCAGCATTTTAACGCCAGCGGAGAATTTTGGAATAATCTGGTGGGGTTGGAGAAGCCCCGGCGAACTCGCCATCGCCAGATGAATCTTGCCTTGGGTATCGCGCCTTACACCGAAGGCAAGGGTATCGGCCCGAAGCTGGTAAGCCTTTAACACAGCTTGAGTATCTAAACCTTTGCCTTCGGCATTTCTCACTTCAAATACATACATCGTTATAGTATCTGAAATGCGCCTTTGCCAGGCGGCTTCTTCATCAATGACCCCGGATAACTCTTCTACGATAAACCGCTTCTGGGTATTCTCATCGCTCTCGGTAATCACTGCTATCTCGGTAAAATCTAATAGGCTGGCTAATGCTGTTTGGGCTAAGTAGGGGTTATGGACTAAGACGGTGTGCAGTCCTTCGAATACTTGGGAGTGGAGGGCGTCAAGGAGGACTATCTGCTCTACGAATCTAACTAAGCGGTTCTCACGGGGCAGTTGTTTTGAGGCGCCGTGGGTAGGATGAAGAGACATTATCTCTTCTACAAAAGCATCCGGGACTAGGGAATAGGGATACAATTTCTTAAGCAGGAACTTAATTTGCTCTGTAATAGTGGTATGAGATACTGGCAGTCTTCCTTCGGGGATTACCGATACTGCCTGCGCAAAGGCTGCCGGAGCAACCTGCGCCTCCTGAGGGCTGACAAAATCAATGGTCTGCCTGTCGATTATACGGACATTTACCTTTGAGTAGGAATGCGCCCGCAGGCAGTCTAGAAGATCAATCAGGCTTACTTTGTCGCTGATATAAACACCCCGCACCTCTTCAAGGGCGGCTGGCGGCTGGGCAGCTTCTAACCTTAAGAGGAATCCGGTGAACCTTAAACGCTCATCGTAAGACAAGCTGCTAAGCAGTTTCTCGGTGTGCCGGTCTTGCGCCTGCTCATACATCGTTATGTCTGCTTCCTGTAATAACTCAGGCAGGGCCTTTGTACGGTTGACTCTCTTATGCAAGAGTTCAGCCAATCCCAAGGCGCGGGTAGGCCGGGCAGTAATCCGTGCGTTCTTTAACTGGCGATCGTCTTCTATCCTCCAGTATTCCAGTTTGCCCCACAGATCTCTGGCCCTTCCCCTTATCCAGCCGAAGTTAAGTATGGGACCTTCGCTATCGCCGTCAAGATGCTGGCCATAGGTCCAGCGGGAACCGGGAATGATATCGTCTACAACCTTATGCTCCGTGCCATCGGGATATTTTATAACTTTCTTTATATCGAACTCAATGGGATGGTGGACGCTGAACTTGCCGTCCCGGCTTAAGACTGAGCTGTGAAGCTCACCGCCAATAAAAGTGATTCCCTGATTAGCGTAGAGGCGGTAGAAGTAATCGCCCTCACCTTCGCCTCTGAATTCTCCAAGGATATCTGATTCACTGAAGAGGGTGCAGTCGGGTATATACACATCTCCGCGGGTAGTATCTATCTCCAGATAGCTGTTCTCTATGGTAATGTCCCTGCCGAAGATTACTCTGCCGCGGCCTTTATTGATAATGGTAGAATTGGAATTAACCCGTATGGAACCGGTAAAATCAAAATTGCCCCGCAGCACGGCATCGGGCGAGATGTTGCTGCCATTATCAGGAATCGGATGGCCGAACAGACCAAGGTATAATGCCCGTAACAGGGGGTCATGGTTGGATACGCCCAAGTCCACGATAACTTTGGTCTCCAAAGGATTGCCCACATCATTCCACAATGGCACATCAACACACAAAAGATCTGCGCCAGCAACCTTAAGGACTTTTTCCGCCTTAGTTAAAAGGTCCATCCATTGTCCTTCCGTATAGAGCCCGCAGGACTTATGCTTCTTTTCTTTCCAGAAAGCCCTCCAAAGCTCAGGCCGCTTTACCATTACCATCGGGGCGATCAGATGAGTGGACCAGTCAAAGGGTTCTTTATCGCGCATATCTTGGGGAAGCCCCCAATTCCACAAGGGGAGGTATTCGCTATAAATAGTCTCGGCCACTGGACGGTTGAACAAAAAGTAGAAGCTGTTTGAGAAGCTATAAGGGCGGTTATCAACCAATAAGTTTTCTATCAGCTCTTTAGCAGTTCCGCTATATGCCTTATTGGCCTGCTCATAATATTCGTCCCACTTCTCGCTGGTTAATCTGTTTTGGGCGCCTCTTTGGCTGTAGAGCTCGCCCCAAGTTTCTCTGCCAACGAGCTTGGGCAGCACAAAGTAGGTTAAGGGGTCGTTGTGGAAAAAGCGCTTGAATTCTTCAAGACCGGCATAGCCTAAGGCGCTGGCCAAGGCGGTTAAGTAAGTTTCAACATTGGGATAAGCAGCCTCTTCAATGGCATTGCGGATAACGTTTTGGAGTGTTCCTAAGAGAGGCTCTTTTTCCCGGAAGGCCTTGACCTTATAGTCAGTGGTTCTAGCCATCTGGCCAAAGGCCGGTCCGTAGCGCTTCAAATTAGCCAGGGTATTTCTCAAAACCCGCCACTTTAAAGCATAGAGGTAGAAGCCGTAAGCTGGGTTGTATGTCTCGGCAATATGGTCAGTAGGCAACACAATATTGTCTGCGGGAGCGACGAAGAACCACTCTCCGTAGATACCCTTCTTAAGAAGGCCGGCTACCAAACCTTTTACCTGCTCAATGTTCTGTTCGCTTAAAGTCCGGCCATAGACATATACCTCGCCTTTAATGTTACCGCTGACAATGGTCAATAAAACATCCCGGCTGCCTACGCCGGCATTGAGAGACAGGATATGAATGATAAGTTTCTTTTCCTTTTTCGCGGATTCGTGGCGGGATTCTTTAGCCAAGCCGTCTTTAGGATTAAGGTAGACCTCCAGCAGGTGGTAGATACCAGAGCCGGAGCCAAGGTCTTTTTCTTGGGGCAGGATATAGACGCCTTTGAATCTGCCGTCCCTAAACATTACGGAGGGCTTGCGCCGGTAGTCACGTTCTATCTCAGCCCGGATGGTTTCACCAACCTTTTCTAAAATGGTCATAGCCACACTTACCTCTATACCGCCATTCTCAATGGCGGCAGGAATGTCAATATTCATCGTCTTTAGCATTGGGAAGGCATCCAATAATTCCGAGGCGTCAACCCGGCCAAGCCGCTGGTAAATAGCCAAAAGCTCTTCTTTTAAATTCGCATCCAAGGTCCGGGCATAGCGGGATACTAAAACGCTGAGCATGGCGCTGCGGACAGCAAAGATGATAGTATCCTCTTCTGTCTCGCCTTCGTTTATAGAGGTAAAGGCATTGAAGACATGCTTGGCCTGATGGAGAAGCATTTGGGCAATGAGTGAGATGTGGGCGTTGTGGGAAAAGAGGTAATTGAGAAGCTCGTAAGGGAGGAGCGCGGAAGTTTCACCTTCGCGTTGAATAGTGGTGACTAAGAGGAATTTGCGCTCAGAGGCATACCAGATATAATACGGAGGAGAGTTAACGCGGATATCGGAATCCGGCATCAGGAAGAGATAATCAGTATCGCTGATAAGCTCGGCGGAGGCGTAGTCTTCCTGCTGTCTAAAGTAGTCAACTGACTCGGCAAGAATATGGCGCATCTTTTCGTCAGGCTCGTGGATACGGTTCTGCTGGAAGGCCAAATCAATAACCTGCCTTATCTTACGGCTGTCTCTGGAATTAAGGCCGCGGGAGAGGGGGGAGGAAGCAGGAAGCTGCCACGCAAAACCATATTCTTCTAAATATTCAGGGCCAATCTCATTATTAATGTCCTGCAACAAATTATGAATGGCCAAGATCACCGCGTTGTCTTCCTTCTCAACGGCTTCCAAATAAGCCTCCTCAAGAAGCGGCATAGCGACCGGCAAAAGATCGAATATTTCTTTTGGACTGAAATTAGCAAAGACATAATCAGCACTTGCGATGGTAGGTTCAACGTACTGCTTTTCTCTATCCTTAATTACCTTCCAATACTTCAAATTTTCATATGGAGTCAGTCTTCCCTCATTAACATCTCTAATCAAGCGTCTCAATATTCTTATGAAAGGCGGTGCGGTCAAAAATATCTTGAGGGTTTGCGCATCCGAAAGACAAGCGGCACCAACAACCTCCTGATGCAAAGAATATAACGATTCGCATATTAATATATCCCCTGCTCCTCTTGTCTTGATTTCACCTGAATTAAACCGCGAGATTCCGCGGCGCATATCAAAATCAGGCAACTCTGTAGCTTCACCAGCTAAAATTGAACCCAGGTCATGCTTGATACGAATACTATCCAATGCTTCAGGAGTCTCAAAGTCCGGATCGTTTGTTCCGGGCAGCCTATTAAGCATTGCATCATCCCTATAATATCTGTCCAAAGAAACCACTACGTCCTTCCTGTTGAATGCCCTTATAACCGAGGAAAGAGATATATTCGCTACGGCTGTCTTTCCACTGCCGGAAGTACCTCCCAACAAAATCATCCCCTTACCTTTGCAAACCTCCTTTGCTACAGTCTTCTCCAGAAGCATTATCTGCGAAATCCCTATGATTAATTGCCCTTTGACTAACCTTATGGGTATCCCCATAAATTCTGACCACCCATTCCTCTCCAAATAAGCCTCAAACTGATTAAGCGTTAGCATATGCTTCAGAAGCATACTCTGAATTTTTCTTGCCAGAACTCCTATTAATGGCTTTGGTGTCAACCATAAATCTTCATCCGCAGAAACCCGGGTTATCAGCTCTGCCTTCTCTGTTTGTAAGGCCAATGCGGCGATACGGCTTATAAACATATTAAAAGCTAAGAATGTCTTTAACCCATCATTAAATTTAGCCATTGATATCAGTATCGGTGAAATCTCACATAAGTCGGAGATAGCATAACCCATCTGCCGGACAAAAAATGGATATTCATCACTTGGTATAAATCGCTCAACCGCTATGGTTAAACTACTGATCTCTTTTTCAGTAGCCGGCAAGTCTGAATCGCTTTTTATTAACTGCCCTAATCTATATTTCCATTGTTCTGTGTCTTCGCTTTTACTCTTTATATAACCTACATCGCGATGTCTGAGGAATGCTTCCAAGTAAACCAGCGGTAAATCACTTCCGCCTTGGTAATTGTATCCTGCCGCATCAAGGCAAGTTAAAATGATAATTGAATAAAGATACGCCTGTAACTTCTCTGCAGGGATGCATCCCAAGGAAGATAAAGTATAAGCATAGGTAGCTTCACCGGAATAGACAACTTTTCCTATTATGACATGGTCTCCGACTAAGTTGCTAACCCATTCTACCCTGTTATCAGCATAGCCCAAATTTTTCAGAATCACCCGCACATATACCTTGCTATACTCTGGATGTAGCGCCATTCCTTTTATCGTGCCGACATCATGGAGTAAGGCTGCCAACAATAGATCTTCGCGCTCAACTTCGCTAAGCGACAAATACATGTCACCCAGCTCTTGCATCTTATGTAAGAAAAACTTTTTGCTTACGCCTTTCTTGTATTTATCCTTTAACTCTTCCCAGAAATATTCAAAATCTCTTCCAGCAAGTTTTGCAAGGAATTCAGCTAATCTAATCGTATGTTTGAATTTTGTAACAGACAATAAGGCCAATTCAGGAAAGACGTTTAATATTCTCTTCAGTGTTTCGTCGGAGAATACTAGAGAAGAAGCGCCCCCTAACCCTCTTAGCAACGGATTTACCACTTCTTGCGAAGCAACTGTCCTTAAATCTATCAAAATATCCAACATTGCCGCTTTATCAACTGCCGCCTCTCCTCCCCACAAAACGGAATCCAGATGGAGAGAAATGCCCTCGGTCTGGGGATCGCCGATATCCTCTATTCTATAATTTGTGATTTCATCTACAAGAAACAAATCCAAGTCTCTACTCTCCATCATCTTAAATTCATTCCCCAGTTCGCTTTTTGACGGGGCATGGATGGCGTTGGCGATAGAAACGACATCATCCACGTTAGTTAAGCCAAAGGTTTTTTGGGCTTCTTCAATAATCCACAACAATCTTCCTTTGCCTCGCAGTTCTTTTGCAACCAATCTGCCCCTGACGGTGAAGCGATGAGCAACAAATGGATTCATAGCTCCCACCAACACTTTTACAAAATCTTGTTCATCCAGCTCCTCTACGTCCCCTTTAAATCCCCGCTCTTTCATAAGTTTGCCGAATCCTGCCCGAGTTAGACCCGCGCTATCCAAAATGGCACTGCGCGATCTGACCCTTCGCAACATAATCTGCTGTGCTTCTTCGGCAAGATAAAACATAGTATATGCCAAGGCCCGGCGGCTCATATCCCTCGGGTCTTCTATCTCAGCCTGTGACAGCCACCAAAGGAAAGCATGCCCTTGGCAATTCCTGATTAATTCTTCACCCATTCTCATAAAATTGCGACCAAAATTGGGATTTCTTCTCATCGCATTAAATGACTGCATTATGTTGGTTACGCCCCATCTGCGTAATACCTCGTCGGCGCTTAATTTTGATATAATCCCTTCCGTTACCCTGTAACCTATCTCAGTAAAGAATTGAACCATAGCATCCTTAAGCCAAGGAGAGAGTCCGCCCCTAAATCCACCCTTTAATAAAATAGTAGCAATAGTACCACCTTTATGCTTAACTCGATTCCTCCCAACTAAACTCTCAGCGTGCGCTGCTTTCTGTAAGGATAAGCCCTTATCACCGAAATAGCCTTCTATCGCGAATACTTGAGATTCTTTTTTGTCTGCGACAGTTTTATAGCAGACCACATAAGGATTCCCATTCTCATCTTTAGCATAGACAATCCTAAACCAACCACTTATATACAAATTCTCTATTTCGGTTAACCGGGAAATAGGAGCCGCGGGAAAAGGAGAACTTCTATATAAGGCATTAAGAATTATCTTGGATTCTTTTGAATAACCGGTCATATCCAAAACGCCTGTAACATGAGGTAATATGCTTTCTAATTCTTCCAATATCGTATCCCCGAAAGCCGCTTCTATTGCGTAACTTGGTACCCCTGAAAGCATTACCGATATACCCGCAGCTAATGGTTCCCCGAAACTTCCTAGTAATCTTGCTATTGTAACTTTCGGCAAGACTGTATTCTGCCGGGTTGCGAACTTCTGCGCCAATTTATAAGCGGTACTGATATGCAAATTCTGGTCCACCTCTTTGCCGGGAAACGAAGCGTCTATTCTGTTAATTGCCTTTCTCTGGGAATCAACATCTTGGTAGGGTATTATCGTATCTGAGGCAATTTCTTCGTTGCCTCTTATCTGAATAACTTCAGCAAAGTTTGCTTCTTCGGTATCAAATAACAATAAACCGCCATCTTTAACGCATTGAACCAAATTATTCCTTAATACCATAAGCAATTCAGCATTGTCGCAATATTGGATAGCTAGTCTGGAAGAAATTACTATATCGTACCTATCCTGTGGTATAAAATCCAGCGAAAGCAGATCCCTGCGCAAGTCGCCAAGTTCAACCTTAATCAATCGGATACCGCTGTCTGTGTCGAGATAAACGCCATTCTCGTCAAGATCAATCTTGGTTCTCTTCCGCCCCATATAATTACCATTATGGTCAAAATTATGAATCCATTGCGGGAAGTTAATATCATCGGCATATATCTCTATTTCCATTTTCTCCGGCAATACAGTATGTAATATTTTTCTCAAATATAATGCGGCAGAAAAATTCCGATATAATTTTTCTGCACTTCCGCTTAACAGTATCCTAATCTTGCCATAGGTCGGCTCCTTAAGTGACCCTCGTGGTAATTCCAAGGGGATATTGGCTACTATGCCCCTGCCAAACCAAGCGTGTTGTCTAACCGTAAAGTTACGGGCAAATAAATGACGGTGCTCCTTTAATACCGACCTATCCCATATCGGCCTTCCCAACAACCAGTTTGCTACTACGATAAATAATGGAGTAACCCTGTTTTTAAATGTGTCCTGCGTCTGATTAGCTAAAACGAATCTTATAAATTCCTCCCTTGTTTCTTTAGTCTTATAAATTAATTCTAAGGCATGCTGTGCCTTCTTGGCTTTCCTCAATAAAGCCGCTGGCGTTCTGTCAAGCATCCTATCCCGACTGATAAACTGCAGGGCCAAATCTTCTAATTGACCTCGTATATTCCGAGAGTATTCTCTGCTCCGCTTAAGCATCTCTTCTTTTAAAGAAACAAGAAAGTCCCAATATTCATCGAAGCTGTCGAACTCTTCGGAGAATTTCCTGCCCACACCAAAGGTGATGCGGTCGAAGCCCATTGACCTAACAACCTGCCTTATTCTTGCAAGAAAATCTTCGATTGAACCATCATTTTCGATTATCAAGTCTATCTTGTGCGGTGGGACCATATCCACAGCTGTTTCGGTTATATGCTCAGTAACGCCAACCACCCTTTCGGCAATCAACCTTTCCTCTTCTTTTCTATTGATCTTCCATACCTGCCCGCCTGTTCGTCTTATAGCATCGACTTCTTTCTCTAAGCGTAAGTCCGCCACCACCCATCTGTTAGTAAATGTAACCGCTTCGCTGGCGCTTGGGACATATTCAACAATGTAAGACAGCGCATAATCAATATAGGCTTCAGGGTCAATGCTGGCGATGAGATCGAAAAGATTGTTTAATATTTCTCTGGATTCCGCGGTCTTGCTACTATACATTTCTTCGTAAGTCAATCTCCACGCGTACATCGCAATCTGTTTAGGCTTGCTGAAGAAGTCATATAATTTAAAACCGTATTGGCTCTTAAGATATCCTCCCAGCAAGCTCTTGCCTGTTCTTTTGCGTCCGAGAATTCCTACCAATACGAAATGAGGCTTATTCTCCTGCTCTTTCTGGCTTGCGGGTTTTGGCTTAAGAATATTCTTAAGCGTAGGCACAAACAATTCGCAAAGCTCTTCTTCCAGAATATCCCTATTGGCCTTCTTCCCTCCAACTTCAACAAACTTTTCCAAGGCTCCAAAAATAGTCATAATCTTATCCAAACACATCAGATCATTGGGCTGCATCTGCTTCGCGGCTTCACGCATTAATCCAGTAATCTGCGTATACCATTTTATTGAACGGTCAATCTTTCTAATGCTGACTAAAGATTTAAGCATTAAATTGACCTCCCCATTTTCGAGAGCACGCATTAATAGAGACGCCAAGAGCAAAACCCTTTCCTCGACACTATATTCGCCTAATCGGAGGCTACGAGGTTCTTCTAACAACTGAAACAAAAATCGCTGGACGGTTTTTGTGTTCGGGGCTGCGCACGCTTCAAACAAGTGATAGATACGATCAATTTCCTCTTGGACTATGGTTGCCTTCACCGGCGAACTCGCCATCGCCAGATGAATCTTGCCTTGGGTATCGCGCCTTACACCGAAGGCAAGGGTATCGGCCCGAAGCTGGTAAGCCTTTAACACAGCTTGAGTATCTAAACCTTTGCCTTCGGCATTTCTCACTTCAAATACATACATCGTTATAGTATCTGAAATGCGCCTTTGCCAGGCGGCTTCTTCATCAATGACCCCGGATAACTCTTCTACGATAAACCGCTTCTGGGTATTCTCATCGCTCTCGGTAATCACTGCTATCTCGGTAAAATCTAATAGGCTGGCTAATGCTGTTTGGGCTAAGTAGGGGTTATGGACTAAGACGGTGTGCAGTCCTTCGAATACTTGGGAGTGGAGGGCGTCAAGGAGGACTATCTGCTCTACGAATCTAACTAAGCGGTTCTCACGGGGCAGTTGTTTTGAGGCGCCGTGGGTAGGATGAAGAGACATTATCTCTTCTACAAAAGCATCCGGGACTAGGGAATAGGGATACAATTTCTTAAGCAGGAACTTAATTTGCTCTGTAATAGTGGTATGAGATACTGGCAGTCTTCCTTCGGGGATTACCGATACTGCCTGCGCAAAGGCTGCCGGAGCAACCTGCGCCTCCTGAGGGCTGACAAAATCAATGGTCTGCCTGTCGATTATACGGACATTTACCTTTGAGTAGGAATGCGCCCGCAGGCAGTCTAGAAGATCAATCAGGCTTACTTTGTCGCTGATATAAACACCCCGCACCTCTTCAAGGGCGGCTGGCGGCTGGGCAGCTTCTAACCTTAAGAGGAATCCGGTGAACCTTAAACGCTCATCGTAAGACAAGCTGCTAAGCAGTTTCTCGGTGTGCCGGTCTTGCGCCTGCTCATACATCGTTATGTCTGCTTCCTGTAATAACTCAGGCAGGGCCTTTGTACGGTTGACTCTCTTATGCAAGAGTTCAGCCAATCCCAAGGCGCGGGTAGGCCGGGCAGTAATCCGTGCGTTCTTTAACTGGCGATCGTCTTCTATCCTCCAGTATTCCAGTTTGCCCCACAGATCTCTGGCCCTTCCCCTTATCCAGCCGAAGTTAAGTATGGGACCTTCGCTATCGCCGTCAAGATGCTGGCCATAGGTCCAGCGGGAACCGGGAATGATATCGTCTACAACCTTATGCTCCGTGCCATCGGGATATTTTATAACTTTCTTTATATCGAACTCAATGGGATGGTGGACGCTGAACTTGCCGTCCCGGCTTAAGACTGAGCTGTGAAGCTCACCGCCAATAAAAGTGATTCCCTGATTAGCGTAGAGGCGGTAGAAGTAATCGCCCTCACCTTCGCCTCTGAATTCTCCAAGGATATCTGATTCACTGAAGAGGGTGCAGTCGGGTATATACACATCTCCGCGGGTAGTATCTATCTCCAGATAGCTGTTCTCTATGGTAATGTCCCTGCCGAAGATTACTCTGCCGCGGCCTTTATTGATAATGGTAGAATTGGAATTAACCCGTATGGAACCGGTAAAATCAAAATTGCCCCGCAGCACGGCATCGGGCGAGATGTTGCTGCCATTATCAGGAATCGGATGGCCGAACAGACCAAGGTATAATGCCCGTAACAGGGGGTCATGGTTGGATACGCCCAAGTCCACGATAACTTTGGTCTCCAAAGGATTGCCCACATCATTCCACAATGGCACATCAACACACAAAAGATCTGCGCCAGCAACCTTAAGGACTTTTTCCGCCTTAGTTAAAAGGTCCATCCATTGTCCTTCCGTATAGAGCCCGCAGGACTTATGCTTCTTTTCTTTCCAGAAAGCCCTCCAAAGCTCAGGCCGCTTTACCATTACCATCGGGGCGATCAGATGAGTGGACCAGTCAAAGGGTTCTTTATCGCGCATATCTTGGGGAAGCCCCCAATTCCACAAGGGGAGGTATTCGCTATAAATAGTCTCGGCCACTGGACGGTTGAACAAAAAGTAGAAGCTGTTTGAGAAGCTATAAGGGCGGTTATCAACCAATAAGTTTTCTATCAGCTCTTTAGCAGTTCCGCTATATGCCTTATTGGCCTGCTCATAATATTCGTCCCACTTCTCGCTGGTTAATCTGTTTTGGGCGCCTCTTTGGCTGTAGAGCTCGCCCCAAGTTTCTCTGCCAACGAGCTTGGGCAGCACAAAGTAGGTTAAGGGGTCGTTGTGGAAAAAGCGCTTGAATTCTTCAAGACCGGCATAGCCTAAGGCGCTGGCCAAGGCGGTTAAGTAAGTTTCAACATTGGGATAAGCAGCCTCTTCAATGGCATTGCGGATAACGTTTTGGAGTGTTCCTAAGAGAGGCTCTTTTTCCCGGAAGGCCTTGACCTTATAGTCAGTGGTTCTAGCCATCTGGCCAAAGGCCGGTCCGTAGCGCTTCAAATTAGCCAGGGTATTTCTCAAAACCCGCCACTTTAAAGCATAGAGGTAGAAGCCGTAAGCTGGGTTGTATGTCTCGGCAATATGGTCAGTAGGCAACACAATATTGTCTGCGGGAGCGACGAAGAACCACTCTCCGTAGATACCCTTCTTAAGAAGGCCGGCTACCAAACCTTTTACCTGCTCAATGTTCTGTTCGCTTAAAGTCCGGCCATAGACATATACCTCGCCTTTAATGTTACCGCTGACAATGGTCAATAAAACATCCCGGCTGCCTACGCCGGCATTGAGAGACAGGATATGAATGATAAGTTTCTTTTCCTTTTTCGCGGATTCGTGGCGGGATTCTTTAGCCAAGCCGTCTTTAGGATTAAGGTAGACCTCCAGCAGGTGGTAGATACCAGAGCCGGAGCCAAGGTCTTTTTCTTGGGGCAGGATATAGACGCCTTTGAATCTGCCGTCCCTAAACATTACGGAGGGCTTGCGCCGGTAGTCACGTTCTATCTCAGCCCGGATGGTTTCACCAACCTTTTCTAAAATGGTCATAGCCACACTTACCTCTATACCGCCATTCTCAATGGCGGCAGGAATGTCAATATTCATCGTCTTTAGCATTGGGAAGGCATCCAATAATTCCGAGGCGTCAACCCGGCCAAGCCGCTGGTAAATAGCCAAAAGCTCTTCTTTTAAATTCGCATCCAAGGTCCGGGCATAGCGGGATACTAAAACGCTGAGCATGGCGCTGCGGACAGCAAAGATGATAGTATCCTCTTCTGTCTCGCCTTCGTTTATAGAGGTAAAGGCATTGAAGACATGCTTGGCCTGATGGAGAAGCATTTGGGCAATGAGTGAGATGTGGGCGTTGTGGGAAAAGAGGTAATTGAGAAGCTCGTAAGGGAGGAGCGCGGAAGTTTCACCTTCGCGTTGAATAGTGGTGACTAAGAGGAATTTGCGCTCAGAGGCATACCAGATATAATACGGAGGAGAGTTAACGCGGATATCGGAATCCGGCATCAGGAAGAGATAATCAGTATCGCTGATAAGCTCGGCGGAGGCGTAGTCTTCCTGCTGTCTAAAGTAGTCAACTGACTCGGCAAGAATATGGCGCATCTTTTCGTCAGGCTCGTGGATACGGTTCTGCTGGAAGGCCAAATCAATAACCTGCCTTATCTTACGGCTGTCTCTGGAATTAAGGCCGCGGGAGAGGGGGGAGGAAGCTCGCCGGTCTTCTTTCTTAATCAAATCTTTCAGCAAAGGCACCACCAATACTGTCCTGAACCATCGCCAATAATTGGCACCTTTCAACTCTCCTTTTCTGTTCAGAAAAGCTCCAAATACCTCGGGTCCAGAATACATAGCGGCTGAAGACAACAAGTAGAAAATTAAAAGTGCTGGACCTATAGGCGTAGACAAGAAGAAAGAACTTAACCAAGCCACAATACCGCTTAAGGCTATAGCTGCATTAAGATGCCAGCCCTTTTCCGAGAAAAGCTTAAATAACATAGTATTTTCATATCGCTGTCTATAATCCCATACCTGCAGAAAAGCGGTCTTCACAGTATCGAGAAAAGCATAGAATCCGTTCGAGGCCAGCCAAATCCCCTTTAAAAACATCGGCAACAAGAACAAATACAATGGGGTAGCTATGAATAGTTCGTAAATAGTCAGCCCTAAAGCAATGACGAAACTTCCAGTCTCTCTTTTATGTCTTACGAAATTATTGCTGTTTATGGCCTCCAAAAGCAGGTAGGTTGCAAAGATAAAATAGAAAAATGGACGCAGGGAGGCAAAGGCGCTGAATGGCGCCAGATAAGGTAAAATTATTTGCAGCGCCAAGGCGAACGGCACAATAAAATAGTGAAACCACAACGCTAAGTGAGACAGCTTTTTGTCAAAGCCCAGCTTTTCATTGAAGAATGTTGCGAAGGACGGCCGATCCTGTATGGCCAAAGTTACATTGAAAGGATAGCGCGTCTCTGTTCCGCATATTGATTCGGCAAATAATACGGCGCTACGCCAATTGAATACATAAAAGTCGGTTTGGGTGGATTCAAATAACGGCTGGCTGCCTTGCATTATCACAAAACCTTCAAAATCTTCACCGGGCCGGGAATAGATATAACATAAAGCCTGTTGTCTTCCCGATCCCTTACCGTAGAAAGTCAACATCCTCCTTCTCGCCCGCTGCACATCCCCTGCCCATACCTTTTGGGAAATCTTATACAGCCGCGGCACAAAGAAAGCCTTGTAGTCGGCGCCCCAGATTTCTATCATCGGATTGATGATAGCAATGTGAGGATTCCTTCCCAGTATGCTGGCAATAGTCAGCTTCCAAACTTCCTGGCCGGGTAAGGCGCGTGTGAGAGCATCACAATTAACCTGCCTTCCATAGCCTAACCATAAATCACCGGCAATATAAGCATTTTTATCGTAGAACATCGTCTCTTCATATGTGTCGCTGAAAACCAGCCTTACATTAGATTCAACGCAGTCAATTACCATCGGCGCTATCTGACCGGTTAAAAGATTCCAGCCATTTCTTAGTTCAGGGCAACCATTCAATAAAGTCACAACCTCTTGCAAATGCTCATTTCTCCATCTTAACAAATTGCGCGCCCAAGTATCCAACGGTATGGAGTTGTGCCCCGGCGGCACAATCTTTTCGTTGCGGTAATCCCGAACCGCCTCAGAATCCAATACTGACTGGACAGCGGCAATAATTTCTGGCCGGGCAAGACCATCAGCAATAATTCGTTCCAATGTTTGAATGATAATTTCCAGCGGCACAATCTTCACGCTGCCATCCCGATTTATAAGAACATTCTCATCCCACAACGCAACATCATGAAAGATTTGCCTTAATTTAAGGTCTGCCGCATGTTGATAACGAGAATAGTTATCGACAAAATGTTTTTCCAAGGCGCCTAAATTCTGCTGGGGGCTCAATTCCATAAATGCCTTGTGCAGGGAAGCATATCTTCGGGCAACCTCTCTTACCGCTTGATGATAGGTATAATCTAACATCTCTGGCTGGCTGCTGAGATAGAGATGATAAGTTACAAAATCTTTAGCCTCAGAACGCACTGTCGCGGCATCCGAAGGACGCACTTCATTAAGCCAAGCAATTATTGAGTTAATAATTAACTGCCGCTGCTCATTACTTACTAAAGGGGAGAACAATATTTCCGGTATATCCGACCGCTCGGTGATATTCCTCAACTGCTCCAAAACGGGTATATTTCCAAAACGCCCAACCAAGCCTTCCATTAAATTTGTCCATTCGGGGTATCTTTTAGCTATATAACCGAGTAAACTACTATTATTATCAAATGTTCCGAATAAAGCCGTGTTCTCAAAGGTATGCGTGTACAGCTCGCGCCAAGCCTGCACGTGGGTGGTAATTGGCTTCAGGGCAGAAAGCACCTCCGTAAGTGGCTTCTTCTGGCTTAAGGTAAAGAAGGTATCATACAATATCTGTCGTGCTATGACAGACCTGGGCTTAACAAACCGACCTCTGTCCTCACCATGCAATCCCGCCACCCAGCTGTCTCTTTCCTCCCGGGAAAGCAAGCCCTGAGGGAACTCGCTGCTGTAATAATACATCTCCTCTATAAGATCCGCCAAATGTTCAGTTACATCCCTACCGTCGGGAAGGAGCGGCATGCAAGACGACAATTCCTTATGCCATTTCTTATAGAAACCTGGCCAGTAAATGCCAAAAACTCTTATAAAAGACCGCAAGCCAACTATCGAACGGGCAGTCTTGCTCCAAAGCTCTTTGTATAATTCCATATCGCTTCGCGGGGTTACTCGCAGATGATAAGCAGAAATAATAGTAGGTATAACAGTTAAGAGAAGCAGGATAATCGTAAAGTGCAAACCTAAGTTAGCAAAGTATCCCAAGGCTACCAAGGGAGCAAAAATCACTATTGCTAAAGCCAACAATTTCGCCCTGACTGACATTCCTAAATTGGCGATAATTCGTGATAACAGCGCCGTGCCTAGCAAAGTAGCTACCGATAAAAGGAGATCAGTTAAGTCAATCAGTTCTGCTTTCCAGAATAAGTGATGGACCATCAGTCCGAAAACATACCAAGAAGAAGCCAGCACTATGGAGGCCCAAAAGAGTTTCTCTTTCAAGTTGGTGGCCTTACCAAACAGGATAGGCGCGAGTAAGGTACTGGAAAAAATTAATCCAGTGCCGATGGCCAGATGCCCGGCAGCCAGATAAATGCCAAGAGCCACCACAGCAGCCAGATTGAACAAAACTGCTGCAACCATTCTGGCGCCGCTTAAACCCCAAGTTTTGGGCGAAAACAAAATATAAAGTATCCTATCATACAGATGTATTATCCCGGTACCTTTGCGAGTCTGCTCATCCATATGGGTGGCCTCCGGGGCGAACTCCCTTCCCAACTCCAGAGTCATAGCCTTAAGGCGATCGGCCAAATCGGTTAAGGTATCATTCAGTCCAGCGAATTCCGGTTTCCCATTGGCTGCTTTGTGAGCCGAAGCTATAGGATCGTTATCTCCGGCTGTACTCCTGATTCTTTCTGCCCACTCGTGGATGCCCCCCGCAGCAGGAGAAGATGGGCTGGATAATTCATAATCTATGTCGCTGCCTTTCAAATACAATTTTTCGAATAAATCCGGCATATCCAAATCATCGAATAAATCAACCTGCATAATACCCTTATGCTGGGTGCGATTCTCAGGAGTAATCCAAGTCTGCTTGCTGGCGGTGATATTCTTCAGTATTCTGACTTGATGGCGGAGCACGCTTCCAAAGACTGTCACACAATCAGCGACAAAGTTCATTGTCCGCTCCCTGATTACCTCATGCGCCATTCCGGGAACATCGACCATCTCCTTTACTTTCCTGGTAACATACAACATCAACGGCCAGACACCTGAAAATTCGCCAAAGGAATGATTGCGGGTATTAGTAAGGTCGGTAGTGATAAAATTGAGTATAATTAATTCCTTAAGGGTGACTGGCTCAATGGCCCTGTTTAAAGGAAAAGCCACATAAACCATATCCTTTTCATTTAAAGGTCTCCCCTTCATTTGTAGGAGCATACGGGGGTTGCTGAAAATCGCGGCGGTCAATTCTCCGCTTACCTTCTCGAAAATATCTTCCACAACCTTGCTATTACTTATCACCTCTTTGTGGGTCCTAAAGAAAACGAATTCGAATATCGGCAGGATTATTTCTTCCATTAATACTGCCAGTATCAACTCATAGAGCGTGGAATTAGTTTCCTTACGGCGCGCTATTTCGACTATCTTACTTTTAGGCAAGATGTCCTCTTCGAGCATTAATTGCAGCGTTTTTGCCGAAGGTGTGGGCAAGAGCTTATGTACCTTGCTGAAATCGCCACCCTTGATCTGTTCTGCTACTCTTTTCTCTGATAAACCAACAAGATATTTCATAATCTCTTCCCAAGCATGTTTTTCATGAATCACCGCCTTTTCAGCATCGCTAAGGTCGTCTTCGCGGATTAAACCAGAATCCAGCAATCCTTGGATCACTATAGCCTTCTTAGAATATCCTTTGGCCGCCGCTTCTTTAATCTGTATGGCCGAAATTGGCAAAGAGGAGACGCGTGGCGCAACATATTGGTCTTCAATAGTAATCTTTCCCCGTCTATGGAGGCGGGCTAAGATTGTTGCTTCTGCTTCGTTAAAGCCGTATCCCAAGAGATAATGATTCAAGAACTCCTCTCTTTCCTCCCTATTTTGCTTAGGAGGAATGTTTCTTCCAATAGCCAGCGGTCCGGAAAGCTCCTGCAGATAAATAAGTTTCCGGACCATCGCCTCGTCCTTGAATAACTTTCTTGCCCGAAGATAATCTATGAAATTAATATTTTTCTTTTCTGAACCCCGCTCCCTTATCCAAGTAGTCAATTGCATAAAAGCAGCAAACAAAATGCTGCCGAATATAAATGCTATGACGTACCTGAAGAATGAAGGCAGCTTGCTAAATATCCAGAAGTCGAGGCTAAGAATCCTCTTTTCCCAGTCCACAAACACCGGCAGAGAGGTATTGACAGAAGATGTAATTTTTTGTCTTTCCCCCTTGTATTGAGCTTTATTTATTTCATCGTTAACATCCTCCATCCCTGTCAAATACCTGACGCTCCTGCCGGGGAAAGAATTATAAATTCTCTCTCCTATGGGGTCGTTGTAAGGATCAATTTGTATTCGGTAGGCAATACCCGTTCCTTCTTTTATGGCATACAACTTGCCGTTACGCACCATTGTAACCAGCGGCCCGAATGCCGGCGTTTTAGTTATCAGCTCTTCAACAGTTAAAATATCACAATGGCCGGATAAGGAATCGACATCAACAATAGTTACGAACCGGCTGTTCAGATATTCTCCATCTTCTTTTACTCTATTAAGCAGCAAATAAATCCCGTCTTTGGCATAAAGTTTCCATTCTTCGGCCGTATAAAATTCCCAAACCAATCCGTTGTCATAGTTAAAGCCTATGCGCGCCTTGGGATGCTTATATTTTCGGGCATTGCGATATTCATATTTAACATCATAAATATATTCTTTGTTGACAGTGTCATGTTCGGCGAATTCTGTCGACTTTATCAGGCCTATTCCCGGAACAATGGAAGCCTCGCCATTGGAAACCCCAAATGGAGCCTTCCCCGTAGTATCCCAATCTATAAACCTCAACTGACCTTTCTCTAACCGCGCCAAGTCCCTGCTGTTAAAAGCATCGGTATTCATAATATAACGCGAGCTTACCCAAACCGGCTTATTGAAATCATTGCCTGCCAAGAGATACGAGCGGCTTTCAGAAAGCGGAAGATCGCGTTCAATATCTATCCCATATTGGCCTAATTTCCTTACCTCCTTCTTACTCAGAGTATTCAACAAGGAAGCTGCGGTTAATTCCCGCTTCGAACCAAGATTCTTAAATACCACTCCCAACGAAGAGAATTCATAACCCTCCAATGCGTTGTCGCCGTTCCAATCGGTATTGATGACTATATTGGGCGTTTCTTTGGTGGCAATAAACAGTAAAATTCTCGAATCATTTTCGATTCTGTAAACAACCGTAATCCCCCCGTTTACCTTCTGACTTAATGCCTTAAGTATATACACATCTCCATTCAGAGTTAGTGTCTTAATTATGTTCTGCAGTCCTTCTTGAAGTTTCTGCCCAGCTAGGCTGTATAATGAAGGAGACAAGGGTAGACCAGCTATTAGACTGTCAACGAAACCGGCTCCATTGCTATACTTAAATTCCTGCAAAAAGAAGGTTTCCGATAGCTTGTCTTTCAGCTCATAAATATGACCTGTCGTATCTGCCCGGTAAATTATCCTGTCAGCCAAGCTGTCACCAACAACTGCTGAAGAATCAAACATAGTAACCAAAAATATATTCTCAGGTAGAGCTAATCCTATATTCGCCCTTTCATTTCCATATATATCATTGGCAACAGCCATGTTGAAATCGCCGTCTAAGCCTATCTTGATTAATAACTTTAAATCCTTATTCTTGCTTCCTTCGATCTTATATTGGGTCTCCACCGCCCAC
>JBMONJ010000018.1:0-2565 GCA_049324655.1 Candidatus Omnitrophota bacterium
AATGCGATTGCAAAAAGAAAATCTTAAGCACATCGGGGGGAAACTTAAGCAAAAAATCCTTCACCGTCACAAAATTCCCCAGCGACTTGGCCATTTTCTGGCCGTTTATCGTCAGAAGGCCGTGATGAATCCAGTATTTGGCAAAGGGCTTTCCCGAAAGCGCCTCGGCTTGGGCGATTTCGTTTTCATGATGCGGGAAAATTAAATCTCTGCCGCCGGCGTGGATATCCAGCGTCGGGGTATTTAAAAATTTCTGGCTCATTACCGAGCACTCAATATGCCATCCGGGCCGGCCTCTTCCCCACGGGCTATCCCAGCCCGGCTCATCTTCAGCGGATTTTTTCCAGAGCGCGAAATCCAGCGGGTCTTTTTTGTTGGGGTCTTTCTCAATTCTTACTGCCTCCAGCATCTGCTCAGCACTCTGGCCGGAAAGCTTACCATAACCTTTGAATTTCTTGACGGAAAAATAGACCTCGCCGCTAACCGCATAGGCGTATTCCTTTTCAATCAAACCTTGAATATGTTTAATCATCTCCGGGATATTTTCCGTGGCTCGTGGCTCGCAGTCCGCCTTTTCCATTCCCAGCGCCTTAAGGTCCGCGTAATAGCTGTCAATGTAGCGCTGGGTAATCTGCGAAAAATCCGCTCCTTCGGCTTTGGCCTTGTTAATGATTTTATCGTCAATGTCGGTGATATTGCGGACAAAATTGACTTGAAATCCCCGATATTTTAAATAGTGCCGGATGACCTCAAAAACATACAGGCTTCGGGCGTGGCCTATATGACAGTCGTCGTAGACCGTGACTCCGCAGGTGTAGATATTTACCTTTGGGGCATTAAGGGGAAAAAATTCCTCTTTCTTGCGGGATATGGAATTGTATATGAAAATCGACATGCTAATGATTGTGGGAGTGTGGGTGAGTTGTGAGTTTTGGGTCGGGTTGTGAGTAATGCGGATGGGGTATAATCCTCACCCTCACCCACACAACTCGACACATTACCCACAACCCATTCTCACCCTACTTCTTCTCTAACTTCTCAATCCTTTTCTCCAGCTCTTCAATATTCTGCATAATAGGGTCAATGATGTGGATGTGGTCTAAGTCAACATCGATTTTCTTGCCGTCCTGCTTGGTTATCCGGCCCGGAACACCAACTACCGTGGAATTCGCCGGCACATCTTTAATCACCACGGCATTGGCGCCGATATAGGAATTGTCGCCGATAGTAATATTGCCCAGTACCTTGGCGCCGGTTCCTATCACCACATTATTGCCCAGCGTCGGATGGCGCTTGCCTTTTTCTTTTCCCGTGCCGCCCAGCGTGACCCCCTGGTAAAGCGTGATATTATCGCCTAAGATTGAAGTCTCGCCAATGACCACGCCCATCCCGTGATCAATAAACAAACCCTTGCCGATAGTTGCTCCGGGATGGATTTCAATTCCGGTAAAGAAACGGGCGAGCTGAGAAAGGGCGCGCGGCAGAAAAGGTATTTTTATTTTTAAAAGCGCGCGGGCAATGCGGTAAGCCACCATGGCGTGAAAACCGGAATACAAGAATATAATCTCTATTCGGCTTTTGGCAGCCGGGTCGCGCTCCAAGGCAGCCCTGACTTCCTGAGAGAAAATAATGCCAGCCAGCAATGCAAAAGCGGCAACGGCGATAATTATCCATAGGATTACGCTTAAAAAGCACAACATACTCATTCCCTCCGTAATGATACTACGACATACGCGGCAATGGATTCTGCGCCGGCAGGAGCCGTGCCCTCTTGGGTGGTAGCTTTAATATTGACGCAAGCCGGCTTAACTTCCAGCGCCGCAGCGATATTGGTCTTCATCTCTGATTTAAACGGGCTGATATGCGGGGCCTCGGCGATAACCACTGCGTCAACATTATTCACCGTGAATCCCGCCTCTTTGACCAGACGAAAAACTTCTTTTAACAATTTTAAGCTAGAGATATTGTGGTATTTCTCGTCGGTGTTGGGGAAATGCTCGCCAATGTCGCCTTTGCCTAATGCTCCCAATAATCCGTCGCAGACCGCATGGAGCAGGCTGTCGGCGTCCGAGTGGCCGTAGAGACCTTTGATATAAGGGATCTCCACGCCACCTAAGAAAAGCCTTCTGCCTTCAACCAGACGATGGATGTCGTAACCAATGCCGACTTTATATTCCATAATTTGAATTCTCGAGTTCGTATAGGCGATTGGTTAAAAAATAAAATACCAAAAATCAAATATCAAAATGACATATCAAAATGCAAAATTTTTTAATTTTGAATTGTCATTTTGATTTTTGCATTTTGATTTTTGATTTACAGATCCACTTATTTATTCTTAAGCATCGCTTCTGCTAAACTCAAATCATCCGGCGTAGTAATCTTGATATTGCGATAGCTTCCCCTTACCACCTTTACCGGCGCCCCCAACTCCTCCACCAAGGCTGCGTCGTCAACAGCTGAGGTTTTTATATTTTTGTAGGCCTTAAGAATGAGTCCGGTTTTGAATGCCTGAGGGGTCTGCGCCAGCCAAAGTTTGTGGCGCGGCAAAGTCTTCTCAACCCG
>JBMONJ010000019.1:0-1348 GCA_049324655.1 Candidatus Omnitrophota bacterium
CAGATGGGTATCGTTTTGCAGGAACCTTACTTGTGGAACGATACCTTTGCTAATAACATTCGCTACGCCAAACCCGAGGCCGGTTTGGAAGAGGTTCGGCGGGCAGCGACAATTGCCGGAATAAATGATTTTATTGAGTCGCTGCCCGCCGGATATGACACCAATGCCGGAGAAATGGCTGACAAGATTTCCGAAGGACAAAAGCAGCGCGTGGCTATTGCCCGCGCGGTTATCCAGCGGCCCGCTATTTTGATTCTGGATGAGGCGATGTCGTCTTTGGATTCGGACACCGAAGAGAAAATAATCCGGAACCTAAGAAGAGGGTTTTCCTCTGCCCTGGTCATCGTAGTCTCCCACCGTCTTTCAACAGTCAGGAATATGGACGAGGTTTATTTCTTAGAGGCGCCGGATAGAGTCGCAACCGGCAAGCATAGCGAGCTCTTGGAAAATAATCCGCAATACCGCAAATTATTCGCCGGCCAGATAGAAAGTGAAAGCCGGGTATGATTGAGCTTACCCAGCGGCAGGAAAGGTATTATTCCAATTTGCAACGCAATATCTTGGCCGCCGAACAGATTAAAGAGATACAAAAGAATTTGGACCGGGGAGGCGTGGAATTTATTTTGCTGAAGGGTTTGGCTTTGGCTGTTGGTCTGTATAATGATTTGGCGGCGCGCTACTCAATGGATATTGATTTGTTGGTGAGAAAAACCGATTTGCCGAAATTAAAAGAGCGATTGGAAAACCTTGGTTATCAGTTAACTTCGCCGCAGCGCGCCAAGCTGTTAGAGGATTTTGGCTGCGGCGAGTGGGTGTTTATCCGTGAAGGATTTCTCCCGCTGGATATCCATTGGCAGCTTTGTCAGTATGAAAGATTCAAAGGGATTATCCGTTTTGACGAGGAGGAGATATTCCGCAGGGCGGCGGACATTAATCTCGAGGGCGTGCGGGTAAAGACCTTAAGTGATGAGGATTTGTTTCTGTATCTGGCAATGCACTTTGGCCTGGTGCATAATTTTTCCGGCCCAAACTGGTTGTATGATTTGAAGTTGTTTCTGGATAAGCGCAAAGATAATCTCGACTGGGAACTGTTGGATAGAAAGGCAGGGCAGGCGAATCTTCGGAAGGTTTTGCAACGGGTTTTGGTTTTAGCCCGGCAGGCGGAACCTTTGGCAGACTTAAAGCCGGCTATCCGCCGGCGCAGTTATATCGCTCAAGCCCTGCTGGTGGACGGCTTTTTAAATACCTTAAGGGTTTTTTACCGGATGCTTTTTCCCAGCCGTGCGTGGCTTCAATTTCATTATGGGGATTCGAATTTGCCGCATCGGCTGCAGCATTTTCTTAGAAT